>JAKCCP010000331.1 GCA_021841985.1 Pseudomonadota bacterium
AGCGGACAATCGATGTGCTACATAAACCGGACAAGTTAATTAGCTATCGACATGCCGCGAAAGCGGTGATCGCTCGGCCACGGCGCGAAATCAGCGCCGCTCCCCTCCCCAGGCGGCACCGAAATCACTATCCTTCCCCGGGCATGGACGCCGTTCCCCATATCCTCGTCGTTGACGATGACCACGAGATCCGTGATCTGCTGGCGCGGTTTCTCGAACGCAGCGGGCTTCGTGTCAGCGTCGCCCGCGATGGCCGCGAGGCGCGGCGGCTCTGGGGACAGGGGCATTATCACCTCGTCGTGCTCGATCTCATGCTGCCCGGCGAGAGCGGGCTCGATCTCGCGCGCTGGCTGCGCGGCCAGGCGAATGTGCCGATCGTCATGCTCACCGCGATGGGCGAGGAAATCGATCGCATCATCGGTCTTGAGATGGGCGCCGACGATTATCTCGCGAAGCCGTTCAATCCGCGCGAATTGCTCGCCCGCATCCGCGCCGTCCTGCGCCGGAGCGGCGAGGGCGAGGCGGATGACGCAGCGGCGCGCCGGACGTTCCATTTCAGCGGCTGGCGGCTGGAGACCGCGCGCCGGCGGCTGCTCGACCCGGAGGGGGCGGAGGTGGCGCTGACCGGGGGCGAATATGATCTGCTGCTCGTCCTCCTCGAGCGCCCGAACCGGGTGCTGACGCGCGACATGCTGCTCGATCTTTTGCGCGGGCGTCAGACGGGGCCGTTCGACCGGGCGATCGATGTCGCGATCAGCCGGCTGCGCCGCAAGCTCGACGATGACGGCCGCAACGCCCAGCTCATCAAAACGGTGCGCGGCGGCGGCTATGTCCTGACCTGTGACGTCGTGCGGCGATGATCCGGGGCATGCAGGCGGATCACGCGGGATGAAAATCTGGCCGCGCAGCCTGCTCGCGCGCGCTCTGCCGGTCTTGCTGATCGGGCTCGTTGCGGCGCAGGGCGGCGGGGTTTACCTGCACATGATCGACCGTGGCGATCTCGCCCGTCTCGGCCAGGCGCGCGATGTCGCGGCGCGGGTGATGGCGGTCTACCGCGCGGTGGTGATGAGCGCGCCGGATGGCGGGCGGGTGGCGCTGCTCCGCGCGATCGAACTGCCGCCCGGCACCCGAGCGGCGCTGCTCGAGGCGCCACCGGCGGAGATGCTGCCGGCGCCGCTCAGCCTCACGCGGCTGATCCAGGCCGATCTCACGCTCTCTTCGGTGCCCTATCACCTGCGCCCGCACGATGTCGTGGTGCTCGGCTCGCTCTATGATCGGCTGGTGGAGGTCGGGCTCGCTCTCCCCGATCATGGCTGGCTCGCGGTGACGGTGCGGGTGCCGGCGCCGGAGCTTTGGCATTCGCCGCTCGATTTGGGCCTGTTTCTCGGCCTCACCGCCCTCGCCGCGGTGCTGTTCCTGATCGTCGTGCGCCGGCTGATCGCGCCGATCACCGCGCTGACCGCCGCCGCCGAGGCGCTCGGGCGCGATGTCGATGCGCCACCGCTGCCCGAGGCGGGGCCGCGCGAAATTGCCGCCGCCGCCGCCGCCTTCAACCGCATGGCCGGGCGCATCCGCCGCTTCGTGCAGGATCGCACTTTTCTCCTGACCGCGATCGGGCATGATCTTCGCACCCCGATCACCCGCCTCAAGCTGCGCGCCGAGTTTCTCGAAGATGACGAGATGCGGCGCAAGATCCTCGCCGACCTCGACGAGATGGAGGCCATGCTTGCGGCGACGCTGATGTTCGGGCGCGACGCGGCGGCGAGCGAGCAGGCGACCACGCTCGATCTCGTCGCCCTGATCCGCACCGTGCTCGACGAGGCCGCCGATGCCGCGCCCGACGTCGCCGAACATCTCACCTATGCCGGCCCCGAACGTCTGCTCCTCGCCGCCCGGCCGCTCGCGTTGAAGCGGGCGCTCGCTAATTTGATCGCCAACGCGGTGAAATACGGCGACGGCGCCGCCGTCAGGCTGCGTCCGCCAGAGGGGAGGATGGCGGCGGGCGGGATGGCGGTGATCGAGATCGAGGATGGCGGCCCCGGCGTCGCGGAGGCCGATATCGAGCGGATATTCCAGCCGTTTCAGCGCCTGGAGGCGAGCCGCAACCGCGAGACCGGGGGCAGCGGGCTCGGCCTGCCGATCGCGCGCAACATTCTCCGCGCCCATGGCGGCGATGTGACGCTGACCAACCGGCCGAGCGGCGGGCTGCGCGCCACGGTTTCTTTACCGGTGTAAAAGCATTGCCGCCTATGCTAGGCTCCGACGCGTCGCCGCGTGTCGAGCGGAGGACAGGGTGCGAAGCAAGCGGGCTGTCATTTTCGGCTGTGGCTTGGCGTTGCTGATGCTGGCCGGGTGCTCGTCTGGCGCGAACCAGCAGCGCCTGGCGCGGCCCACTTGGCCGCCGGGCGCCTATATCGGCCCGAGTTGGCCGGTCGCGACCTATGTGTTCCTGAGTTCGCCGAACCCCGGCGGGGATGTCCGCGCCGTCTCCGCCGATGCCGACGCGGTGATCGGCGCCGCCGGCCGCTATCTGCCGACGCGGGATTTCGCGCTGCTGCTTCCCGATCAGCGCAACGATCAATTGGTCGTCAATCCGACCATCCGCATGCTGCGCCTTCTCGCCTATGCCCGGGCGCGGAGCCCGGCGCCGGTCTGGCTGGTCGGCACCATGCAGGATATCGACCTCGTGCTGCACGGGATGCCGGCGGTCTCGCCGCGCGCCTTCGCGGGCTTTGTCCTGCTTCCGATGAGCGTGGAGGGATGTGGCACGCCGGCGCAAATGCAGGAGCAGGGGCTGGATGGCATGCCGACGGTGGTGGTCGGGATGGGCAGTGCCGCCTGCCTGAGCGCGCCGCGCCCAATGGCGACGCTGCCGCCGCCGGCGCCGATCACGGCACCCTATCACCCGCCGCTTGGCGTCATGCCGGTTCTGCCGCCCGGCCTGCAGGCGACGGCGCCGCCCAGGATTGCGCCACCTGGGATTGCGCCACCTGGGATTGCGCCACCTGCGGCCGAGCCACCGCTATCGCCGCCCGACGCCGCGCCCGATCAGGCCGGCACGAACGCGCTGCCGCTGCCGCCGCTGCCGCCGGCCGCGACCACGCCTGGCGCCCCCACTGGCGCCCCCACTGGCGCCAAGATCGCCGCGCCGGCGCTGCCGGCCAATATGCCATTCCAGCGCGTGGCTCCGATTTCCCCCGGAAACCTGATCCTCAAGACGGCGCCAAAGC
>JAKCCP010000055.1 GCA_021841985.1 Pseudomonadota bacterium
GCTGCTCACGTGGCAATGGTTCGTGGATGCCAAAGTGCTCGCAAAAGCCGCGATCAAGGCGGTGGAGCGGGGGAAAACCCGCTTCGTGCCTGAACAATGGCAAAACACGTTTTTTGCCTGGATGCGTGAGATCGAGCCTTGGTGCATCTCGCGCCAGCTCTGGTGGGGCCATCGCATTCCCGCGTGGTACGGGCCGAAGGGTGAAATTTTCGTCGCCGAAAGCGAGGAGGAAGCTCGCGAGCACTTCGGCATAGACGCTAAAATCTACCAGGATGACGACGTACTCGATACCTGGTTCAGCTCGGCGCTGTGGCCGTTCTCCACCCTCGGCTGGCCGGAGGAAACACCGGAACTCAAACGCTATTACCCGACCGACGTGCTGGTGACCGGGTTTGACATCATCTTCTTCTGGGTCGCGCGGATGATGATGATGGGCCACCATTTCATGGGCGATGTGCCGTTCCGCGACGTCTATATCCATGGCCTTGTGCGCGATGAACGCGGCCAGAAAATGTCCAAATCGAAGGGCAACGTCATCGATCCGCTGGCGCTGATCGACGAATTCGGCGCTGACGCCCTGCGTTTTACGATTTGCGCCGCCGCCGGGCCGGGGCGCGATATCAAGCTTGGCCGAAGCCGCGTCGAAAGCCAGCGGAGCTTTGTCACCAAGCTCTGGAACGCGGCGCGGTTTTGCGAAATGAACGGCATCGCGCCGGTCGCGGAGTTCGATTCCGCGCGGGCGCAGCATGTTCTCTCGAGCTGGATTCTGGACGCCTCCAACAGCGCGATCACCGAGGCGACGGCCGCGCTCGAAGCCTATCGCTTCGATGACTACGCGCAAGTCTGCTATCGCTTTCTGTGGAATACATTCTGCGACTGGTTCCTGGAATTCATCAAGCCAGCATTGATGGAAAACGCACCCGAGGCGGCCGAGTTGCGAGCGGTTGCGGCGCATGTTTTGGGCGTGATCTTGCGGCTTCTGCATCCCATGATGCCCTTCGTCACCGAGGAACTCTGGGATCATTTCGGCTTTTCCGAGGAAGGCAGCTTGATCCGCGCAGCATGGCCAGAACCGATCGCAGAGGCGGAGTACGCCCGTCAAGACGTAGGCGCGATTATTGAGATGGTTAATGAACTCCGCAAGTGGCGTGTGTCCGCGGGCGAGATTTCCAAAATTCTTTTTGTCCGGCCCCCGAGTGCTGACGATTTACAGCCTGTTGGCGCTCAACAACGCGCTTGGGCGCTTCAGAACTTGATCGTGAATGAATTTTCGAAACAGGTGTGCCGCCTCGTGCCTGTGTCGGCGATCGAGATTCAAGATGGATTCCCCAGAGGTTCTTTTCCGGTCAGGATAGCGGGCGTTGCCATGCAATTGGAACTTGTCGATCTTGAAGCTGCTCAGAGGCGCTTAGAAAGCGATTGTAGAAGATGGGAGGCCGAACACGCAAATCTAATAAACAAACAAAATAGTCTAAATATATCGAAAATGCCGCAAGAAGAACAAATAAAGCTTGGTGAAAAAATTAAGCAAGCCAGTAGAAATGTATCTTGGGCGAGAGAAGCCTTGAGTCAGATCAAGTTGAGGCAGGCTGAGTCGGCATAGGGGATGGACTGGGAAGGCACCTGCCGAGTGAAGGATCGTTGAAGTGACAACAAGGATTAGCCCCCATGCGATCCGGGTCCGGCGGGTCTATGACCCGCCCGGCCGGGATGACGGCCTGCGGGTTCTGGTTGATCGGCTGTGGCCGCGCGGGCTGAAAAAGGCCGAGGCGGCGATCGATCTCTGGCTCAAGGAAGCCGCGCCAAGCGCGGAATTGCGCCGCTGGTTTGACCACGATCCGGCGCGCTTCGAAGAATTCAAGGCGCGCTATGCGGCGGAGTTCCGCGCTCGCCCCGAGGTCTTGGCAAAATTGCACGCCTTGCATGCGGCGCAAGACATGACCTTGCTTTTCGCCGCCCATGATGAGACCCATAATAACGCGGTCGTGCTCCGCGACATCTTGACGCGGGATTGAGGCAAAGCAGCAGATCGTGAATGCCATTCCGCGCTATCGATCGTGGCACGGCCCGGCGCTCTTTGCCGCGGGCTACCGGCCGTTCTTTTTGCTCTCCGCGCTGTGGGCGGCCTTTGCCGTGCCGGTTTGGATTGCGCTCTTCAGCGGCGCGTTGGCGCCGTCCATGGCCCTGCCGCCGATGGTTTGGCATGTCCATGAAATGGTGTTCGGATTTGGCGCGGCCACGGTTGCGGGGTTTTTGCTCACCGCCATCCCCAACTGGACCGGGCGGATGCCACTTCAGGGACTCCCGCTCGCGGGGTTGGCGGCGCTATGGCTGGCCGGGCGTGCGGCCTGCCTTGCCGCGGGCCTGATCGGCCCCGGCGCCGCGATGATCGCCGATCTCGCTTTTCCCGCGGTATTTTTGGCTGTCGTCGCGCGCGAGATCATCGCCGGGCGCAACTGGCGTAATCTGCCGATGCTGGGCGCGCTGGCGGCCTTGCTGATCGGCAATTTTCTGGTTCATCTCGCGGCGCTCGGCCTCGGCAATACGGCAGAGCTTGGCAACCGCCTCGGTGTCGCGACGCTTCTCGCCCTGATCAGCCTGATCGGCGGACGCATCATTCCGAGCTTCACACGCAACTGGCTCGTCAAGCAGCGCCCGGACATCGCCCTGCCGGCGCCCTTCGCCATGATCGATCAGACGGCCTTGACGCTCGCTATCGTGGCCCTCGTTCTTTTCGTGATCGCGCCGGCTAGCCGGGCGCTGCCGTGGGCGGCACTGGCGGCCGGGGGGACGCTTGCACTCCGGTTGCGGCGCTGGCGCGGATGGGCGACCCGGCGTGAGCCGCTGCTCTTCGTGCTCCATCTCGGCTATGGCTGGCTCGCTTGCGGCTTTCTCGTCTTGGGGCTTGGCGCGTTTCTCCCCTGGCTGCCCCAGACGACGGCGCTTCATGCCCTTACCGTAGGCACGATCGGCACCATGACGCTCGCCGTCATGACCCGCGCGACGCTCGGCCATAGCGGGCGGCCGCTCACCGCCGGGGCGGGCACGACGGTGATCTATACGCTCGTCACACTGGCCGCCCTGATCCGTCTGTCCGCACCGTTCGCCGGGGCGCGGTATCTGCTCGCGCTGGCCCTGGCCGGCGCAGCATGGAGCGCCGCGTTCGCGCTGTTCGCGGTGCTCTACGGGCCGCTTTTCATCCGGCCACGGGCGCGCGGAAGTGCC
>JAKCCP010000084.1 GCA_021841985.1 Pseudomonadota bacterium
GTCGTTGATCCTGTTGGGTCGTGATCCTGTGGTCGTGACGCTTGGTTCATGGAGACGGGGACGCCGGTGAGGCCGGCGCCGGGAGAGCCAATGTTTAGACGGTTCGCAAGCTGACGGAAAGCCGGATCGCGGTGCCGCCGGCCTATCGCCGGCGCTTCAGATCGCCTCCTCGCCGCGCTCGCCGGTGCGGATGCGGATCACCTCCTCGATCGTGCTGATGAAAATCTTGCCATCGCCGATCCGCCCGGTGCGGGCGGCGTTCATGATCGCCTCCACCGCGCGCTCGACGATGTCGTCCTGGCAAACCACCTCGATCTTCACCTTGGGCAGGAAGTCGACCACGTATTCGGCCCCGCGATAAAGCTCGGTATGGCCTTTCTGGCGGCCGAAGCCCTTGGCTTCGAGCACGGTGATGCCTTGCAGCCCGACCTCGTGCAGGGCTTCCTTCACTTCGTCGAGCTTGAACGGCTTGATGACGGCTTCGATCTTTTTCATGCGTTCCATCGGCTCCGGCTGCGTCCCGCGGCAAGAACAGCGCAACCCGCCAACCCTCCCGCGCGGCGCGGGCAAGCGGCGCGGGATAGCAGATTTGAAAGCAGATTTGCACGTCTCATGCCACAACCGCAACCGCCCGCGCGCGCCGCCTTTCCGGCGGTTCCCACCCCCGTCGCCGGCTGCCCTGAGGACGCATCTTGGGCGGGGCGCCTAAATTTCGGGCATATTCCATCTTGGCGGCGTGGCGCCGGCTCGGCATAGTCCCCGGCTACTCAAGGAAACCTGCCGATGAAAGCCCTGAATTCGCTGCTGGCCGCGACCGAGACGACGATCTTCACGGTGATGTCGGCGCTGGCCACCGCCCATGACGCGATCAATCTCGGCCAGGGTTTTCCCGACACCGACGGGCCGGAGGACGTCATCGCCGCCGCCGCCGCCGCCCTGATGGACCAGCGCAACCAATACCCGCCGCTCGCCGGCGTGCCGGAACTCCGCGCCGCGGTGGCTTCGGCGAATCGGCGCTTTTACGGCCTCGAGGTCGATCCGCTGCGCGAGGTGGTGGTGACCTCGGGGGCGACGGAGGCGATCACCGCCTGCCTGATGGCGCTGCTCGATCCCGGCGACGAGGTGGTGCTGATCGAGCCGCTTTATGACACCTACCTCCCGGTCGTCCGCCTGCTCGGGGCGGTAGCGCGGCTGGTGCGCCTCTCGCCGCCCGACTGGGCGCTGCCGCGCGACGAACTCGCCGCCGCGTTCGGCCCGCGCACCAAGGCGATCCTGCTCAATTCGCCGATGAACCCGACCGGAAAAGTGTTCAGCGCCGACGAACTCGGCGTCATCGCCGGGCTTCTCCAGCGGCATGACGCCTATGCGGTGTGCGACGAGGTTTACGAGCATCTGGTGTTCGACGGCTATCGCCATATCCCGCTGATGACGCTCCCCGGCATGCGCGAGCGGGTGATGCGGATCGGCAGCGCCGGCAAGACCTTCAGCCTGACCGGCTGGAAGGTAGGCTACGTCACCGCCGCGGCCCCGATCGCCGGGATCGTCGCCAAGGCGCACCAGAATCTCACCTTCACGACACCGCCCAATCTCCAGCGCGCGGTCGCGCTCGGGCTCGCCAAGGAGGAGTCCTATTTCGCCTCCCTCGGCGCCGATCTCGCGGCGCGGCGCGACCGTCTCGCCGCCGGGCTCATGGGGCTCGGCATGCGCGTGCTCGCGACCCATGGCAGCTATTTCCTCATCGCCGATGTCTCGGCGCTCGGCTTTCCCGGCGATGACACCGCGTTCTGCCGCCATATCACCGAGCAGGCCGGGGTCGCGGCGATCCCGGTCTCGGCCTTCTATGCCGGCCCGCCGCCGAAGGATTACGTCCGCTTCGCCTTCTGCAAGCGTCCGGAGGTGCTGGATGCGGCGGTGGCGCGGCTTGCCGCCCATTTTGCCACGGCGCCCGGCTTGCCACGCGGAGCGTTGACGGCAGCCAAATGATCGGCCTAAACGGCGGGGCAGGGATGGCGGGCGTAGCTCAGTTGGTAGAGCGCCAGGTTGTGGTCTTGGATGCCGTGGGTTCGAGTCCCATCGCTCGCCCCATCCCCGCCCCTCTCGGGTCGCGTTCGCCGATCGAGGATTTTCCCATATGACCGATAGCGCTCTCATCGAAGCCGCCGATCACGCCGCGCGGCACTGGCAGTATCAGGTTCCCGGCCGGCTCGATCGCGGCGGGGACGAGTATATGCGGATGATGAGCCGCATGCTGCTCGACACCTTCAACCCCTACAAGCCGGCGGTGATCGCCTGGCCGAAGCTCGCTGACGCGGCCCGCCAGCGGCTGATTTCACTCCCGATCTGGGACATCGCGGTGCAGACCGAGGGCCGCGCGCGGCTCCGGATAGATCGGTTTGCCGCGCGCGTCACCGCGCAGCCGCTGCGCGAGGCGCTGGAGCGCATGGCGTTCGAGGAAAACCGGCACAAGGAGGTGCTTTCCCGCCTCGTCGCCGCCTATGGCATCGCGCTTGCCCCCGAGCCCGAGTATGTCGCGCCGCGCGATCCCGAATGGGCCTTCATGGTCACCGGCTATTCCGAGTGCATCGACAGTTTCTTCGCTTTCGGCCTGTTCGAACTCGCCCGCCGCTCCGGCTTTTTTCCGCCCGAGCTGGTCGAAACCTTCGAGCCGGTGATCCAGGAGGAAGGCCGCCATATCCTGTTTTTCATCAACTGGATCACCTGGTACAAGCGCCGGATGCCGCTCTGGCGGCGGCCTTGGTTCCTGCTCAAGACCGCCGCCGTCTGGCTGTTCCTGATCCGGGAGCGGATCGGCATCGCCCGCGACGTCAACGGCACCCCGCAGGACGCCAATTTCACCGCCAAGGGCTCGGAAGCCGTCGTCGGGGAAATCGACCCCGCCGAATTGCTCGATATCTGCCTCACCGAGAACGATCGCCGCCTCTCCGGCTATGACCCGCGCCTGATCAAGCCCGCCACCATGCCGCGCCTGGTCCGTATCGCCCGGCGCTTCATGCGCCGCCGCGCCCGGCCGGCCGGGTAATGGGCGGCAGTTGCCGAGGCGCGGGAAAGGCTTTACGCCTTCGCGCTGCGGTATTTCGTGATTTGGGTGGATGATGGCTGAAAAACCTGCGGCGTCTCCTGCTTCTCGCTGGTCGCCCGAGACTCGGTCGCCCGAGACTTGGTCGCCCGAGACTTGGCGGGCACGGCCGATCT
>JAKCCP010000038.1 GCA_021841985.1 Pseudomonadota bacterium
AAGCCGGATCGGTCGCGGCGTGCGCGACCAGCAATTCGGCCAGCGCCTCAGCGCCGAGGGCAGCCAGGGATTCGGGTGTGACGGTTTTCGTGCGGGCCATCGAACGCTCTATGCAGGAGGCAGCGCGGCGCACTGCTCGCCAATCTCGCGGATCCGGCCAGCGAGGCCGCCCGGATGGCCCCGTCGGACCCGCTCGTGCGCCAGCCGCTCGGCCAGCGCTCTGCGGATCGCCTCCGTGAGCGTCTCCCCGGTCAGCGCCGCCAGCGCCCGGGCGAGGCGGTCTGTCTCAAGGTCCTTCAGGCTCAGGGCCACGTCACGCTGTCGGTTCTATAATTTCCGTGAATTTATAAATTGTCACGTCGGGCGCGTCGAGCGAGCTGCGATCCCTCATATCCAGGACTATAGGCCGCCGAGAGCGCGATCGCTTAACCGGGGACGCGCCACCAAATGCTCAGAGTCGGCTTGGAAAAAGCACCCTCAGAGCTTCTCTAAGCAAAAACGGCCCCGCGGGGCAGCTTTGAAGTCCCTAATTTTCAGAAGAAAATTTGGAGCGGGCGAAGGGATTCAAACCCTCGACTACAACCTCTCTGGGTAGTTTTGGCACTCGCCATCATGACGGCCGCACTTGGGCATCTTTGGCGCGTTTTCAGGAATGGACGTGGTTTGATAACGACACGTTGCGGGATAAAGCGGGCGCGAACCTCCGCTTTGCGATCTCCTATTTTCCGTCCTCATCGTAGAGCACATCATTGGCCGGGCCAGTGACGTCGAGGAAACCGATTAGCCCACGCTGCACGCGCGCGATGGCATGGTCGAGCAGCACGTAGCGGCCTGGCACCTGCGGCGTCAGCTCGATCATCGCCGCTGAGCCGGGCGGCACCGCGATGGTCTGCAGCCCACGGAGCGGCGGATCGAGCAATGCCCCGTTGGGATAGACGCGGTCCATGATCTCGCCGATGATATGGAAAGACGACGTGAGATTGGGTCCGGCATCGCCGAAGAAGATCCGCACCGTCTCGCCAACTTTCGCTTGCAGTGGATGCAATTTTGTGAGCGCGCCGACAGCGCCGTTCAGAAGGACATAAGTCGGGCGCTCGTCGAGCAGTTTTTCGACACTGAACTCCTGTGGGCCCAGTTTGCCCATTGGTTCGGCCGTGTAGATCTCGTTCTGCATCACATAAAATTCGTGATCCACCGGCTTGAGCCCGCCCTCGGGCTCAACCAGGATCATGCCGAACATGCCATTGGCGATATGTTCGGCCACCATCGGCGTGCCGCAGTGATAGACAAAAAGCCCAGGCACCGTCGCCTTGAAGCGGATGATCTTTTCCTTGCCGGGATCGACCTGCAACGCGAACGCGCCGCCCCCTGGCGCCAGCGCGGCATGAAAATCGACCGAGTGCATCATCGCGCTGTCGGCATCGTTTTTGAGCCGCACTTCGACCTCATCGCCGACACGCACCCGCACGAACGGTCCCGGAACCGTTCGGTTAAATGTCCAGAATGGGAAGGTCACACCATCGGCCAATCGCGCGTCGGCTTCCACCGCCTCAAGGAACACGGAGACGGTTTGTGGCCCGCGCCCGCCGATCGGCGGCGGCAAATGCGTCGGATCATGCGAGAGATCCGCCACCGCCACCGCGGATCTTGCTTCTTCCGCCGCGACCCTGATCCGTCCCTCCATGCCCGCTTCACGATGCCCAGGGACCGAGCAGAAATAGGCGTAGGTACCCGCCGCGGGGGCGACGAACGTGATCGTGGTGCTGGCGCCGACACCATTGACGCGCCCCGAGCGCACCTCGCCTTGCGGGAGAACAACGTCGATATTGTGCTGCATGCCTTCGCCGTTGATCAGCGTGATCTGCACCGTTTCACCCGCGACCGCAGTGATCTCGGGGTCGATAACGCCGTCGATGGTGCCGCCGATGCCAATGAATACCATCCGCCCATTGGCGACGCCGCTGCGTAGCGTGTAACGCTGCTCGGGAACCATTTTTGGTATGGCATGCGATTCATGCGCGGGCGCGGCCGCCGCCGCCGCGCTACCGCCCGCCGCAGTTTTTTGCAAATAAGCAATAACATCGGCGCGGTCCTGGGCCGAAGGCAAGCCCGGAAAGGGCATGTGATTGCCGGGCACGAATTTCTGCGGATCGGCAAGATAAGTGGCAAGATTGTCCGGCGTCCACACCACTTTCGATTGGCGCATGGCTTCGGAGTAGTCAAACCCCACCTCACTCCCCGCCTTGCGCCCGATGACGCCCGCGAGGGACGGGCCGATCAGTGTCTGATTCGGCGTGAGCGAATGACACGCCGCGCATTTTTCGAACACCTCACGCCCATCCTCGGCGTTGCCTGCCGGCGACTGGGCACGGGCACTTGTCGCGAGCAGAATAGCGAAGATCACAAAAGGTGGCGAACACCGACGCATTTCATTTCCCCCAATACAACGCATAGGCCTTAATACTATCAAATCTTTTCAAGGTTACCATTATGGCGTAATCGAGAAATGATCTATATCAATTGATGCAACTTTACTCACAAGTCGTGAATTAAGGCTACATTTCGGTTGACGTTCATGTTGCTTTGATGGACGATTCGGGATGCAGCGAGATGGACGGAGTTTTGATCACCGGACGCTGGAAGCCATTCGGCTGATGGCGATTGAGCGGGTGCGCGAGGGCGAGCGGCCCTCTGCAGTGATCGCCTCCTATGGGTTCTGCCGCACCACGATCTACAAATGGCTGCGGGCCGCGAAGGCTCCGGGCGGTGGCACGCGGGCGCTGCGGTCGCGGCGGGGAACCGGCCGCCCGCGCAGCCTGACGCGGCGGCAGGAACGCCAGGTGTTCTGCTGGGTGAATGGCAGGGATCCGCGGCAATACGGGCTCGATTTCGGCCTCTGGACACGGATGGTGGTGGCCGAGCTGATCGAACAGAAGTTCGGCATCCGCTTGGGTCAGACGGCGGTGGGGGCACTGCTCGCCCGGCTCGGCCTGACCCCGCAGAAGCCGTTGCAACGCGCCTATCAGCGGGATCCGCAGGCTGTCGAGGCTTGGCGGCGAGAGCGTTATCCGGCGATCGCCCGGCAGGCCAAGGCAGACGGCGGCGAGGTCTTTTTCTGGGATGAATCAGGGTTCCGTGCGGATGCCGTGCACGGCCGGACCTGGGGAAAGAAGGGGCAGACACCGGTCG
>JAKCCP010000352.1 GCA_021841985.1 Pseudomonadota bacterium
GGCGCCGCGATCGTCGTCAGCCGCAGCACCATCGGCCGCAGCACGACGAGCAGCGCGAGCACGCCGACGACGCCAAACAGCAGGGTTTCGACGAGATGGACGATATCGGCGTGTTCGAGCGTGAGCCCGAACGGGCCGGCCGCCGCCGCCGTCGCCACGTCGCCCTGCGCAAAGCGCATGCTGACCACCTGCACCTGATCGCCGCGCTTCTCATCGAAGCCGACCGCGCTTTTGACGAGGGCGCTGATGCGCGCGATGTCCTCGGGGCCGCGCTCCTGCCATTCCGGCTTGCCGGTCTTGCCCGGCGCCATCGTGCCGTCGACCATCACCGCGATGCTGATGCGCTGGATCTGCGGCGCGTCGTGGACCAGGGTTCGCACCGATTTACTGATTTCGTAATTCGTCGTGTCTTCCTGGCGGCCTTCCTGGCTGGTCGTGTTCGAGGTGCCGGCGTCGGGATTGGGCAGATTGTTCTGCACCGAGACATTGGCGGCGCCGTCCGTCGATTTCGAATTGTCGGTGACGCTCTGCTGGCTGCGCACCACCTGCCCGTCAGGGTCGTATTTCTCATCCGTCTGGTGCATCTGGTCGAAATTCATCTGCACCGAGGCCTCGGCGCGGACATGGCCGAAGCCGAGACTCTGCTCCAGCATCTCCTCGACGGCGCGGGAGAGGCGAAGCTCGGTCGCGCGGCGGATTTCCTCGGCCGTCATCGCCGCGGCGCCATCGCCGACCGGCGTGCCGGCGCGGGCCAGGAGATTGCCGCGGCTATCGACGATCGAGATATTCTGCGGCTTCAAGCCCGGCACGGCGGCGGAGACCAGGTTGAGGACCGCCTGCACCTCATCGCGGTCCATGCGGGAGGCGCCGGCCATGGTCAGCAGCACGCTCGCCTGCGCCTCCTGCGGGTCACGCGAGAACGGCTCGCGCCGGGGAAGCACGAGATGCACGCGCGCGGCGCGGACGCCATGGATCGCGCGGATGGTGCGCGCGAGTTCCCCCTCCAGTGCCCGGGTCTGATCGATCGCCAACTGAAACTGATTGGCGGTCAGCGTGTCGGAGCGATCGAAGATTTCATAGCCGACCGAGCCGCCGCTCGGCAGCCCGTCCTTGGCGAGCAGGAGGCGCGCTTTCGCCACCTGATCCGTGGGCACCAGGATTTCCGCCCCATCATGGCCGCTTTGATGGGCGATATGGGCGTGGTCGAGCTGCTCCACGATCTGCGCCGATTCACGCATGTCGAGGTCGCTATAGAGGAGGGCCATGCGTTGGTCGGCGCCGCGAAACGCCAATAAGGCGAGCAGGCCGAGCGTGCCGATCGCCACCGCCGCCATCGCCGCCAGACGCAGCGGGCCGAGGGTTTTGAGACCGTCCAGCAGCGCCTGCATCACGCCGCCCCCGCGCCACGAACCGCCCCGCGCACCGAAGCCGCCAAGGGCCAAAGCGTCCACCGCTCCATGCTCCACCCGCTCCCGGCCATTTGGCCTTTTGCCATGGGCAGAGATTGCCGGGTGGCGATTACCTTGGGGTTAACAGCACGGTAGATTTTGCCGGGTCACCGCCCAGCGCTCGGGTTGAGATCCGGGGCGGCACGCCCCAGACCACCCGGCCCGCCACGCCACAGGCCGGGCAGACCGGCTGCCAGGCGGCGACAGGTACGGCGCAGGCGTCACAATGCCAGGCGGGATCGGGATCGGCCGCGGCCGCTTGCCGCAGCGCCGCCGCCAGCGCCTCGCCCGCGGCGGCGCGGTGTTCCCCCGATGCCTCGCGCCCGGCGATATCGGCGAGCAGCAGGAAGACACGGCGCTGGCGGAGCGTCGCGCTCGCCGCTTCGGCGTGATGCCGCGCCTGGCCGATCAGCCCCGCTTCCAATGCCGCGCGGGCGAGGAGGAAATGGCTTTCCGCGTCCTTCTCCCGCCCCGCCACCAGCGTTTCCGCGGCGCGGAAACGGGCCATCGCGTCGGTGATCGGGGCAAGCGCGAAAGCAGCGAGATCGGGGTGCGGATTGGCCACCCAGGCGGCGCGCAGCACCCGCGCCACGGCGCGCTCCTTGCCGGCCGCGCGCAGCCGCTCGGCATAGGCCAGCGCGGCGGCGGTGAGACGGGGATCGTCCTGAAAGGCGCGGCGCGCGAGGCGCAACGCGGCGGCGGCATCGGGTGCCGCGATCGCGGCGGCGGCGGCATAGGCGGCGCGCGGTGCCTCCGGCCCGGCGAGGGCCAGGGCCTCCGACCACGCGCCGCGCCGGAGCGCCATCGCCAGCCGCTCGCGCCGCAGCCACGCGGCGCCCGGAAATGCGGCCTCGGCGCGCCGCGCGAGCTGTGCCGCGCCGTCCCAATCCTCCCGCCCGACGGCTTGCTGGAACAGGCCGCGAAGCCCGAGGAAACTCGCCTCGCGATGCCGCGCCAAGGTCTCGAACAGAGCGGCCACCTCGGCGTCCTGGCCGGCCTGGCGCGCAGCGTAGGCGGCGAGCAACAGGGTTTGCGGGGTATCGCCGAGCAGACGCCGCGCGCGCAGGCTCGCCTGCCGCGCCGCCGCGCCATCCCCGGCCGCGAGCGCGACCAGCGCCTTCGTCACCGCCCGCTCGCCGCGTCGGCGCGCCCGCTCTCTCCGCCAGCGCCGCCAGTGTTTCGGGAAAGTGAGGAAGCCGACCAGCGCTCGGGCAACGATATAAAAGACCACGAGCCCGATGATCAGGAACACCACCGCCGCCGCCGCCGAGACATCGATCGCGTAGGCGCCGATTTCGGCATGCACCATGCGCGGCAGGGAAAAGAAGGCGGTGGTCAGCAGCGCCGTCGCCGCGGCGGCGAGCAGCAGGAAAAGAACCCGGCGCATCAACTGGCGGCCACGAGATCGGCGAGCGCGCGGCGGGCGGCGAGGAGATTGGCGGCCTCGCTTTGCCAGGACGCGAGCGCGGCGGCCGGGGCGCCTTCGATCGGCGCCAGCGCGGCGAGCGCGCCGGCGAGGTCGTCTCCGGCCAACGCCGCCCGCGCCGCGGCGAGCCGGGTCGCGAGCGTGTCACCGACCAGCACCTGATCGCCGCGCCGGATCGTCATCACCGCACCGATCCAGTCCATCAGGCGGGAGGTCGGCGCGGGCGCGGGCGCCGCCGCCGCGGCGCGGGCGGCGGCGGCGGCGGCGGGAAACGCCGCGCGGAGCGTCGCCAGCGTCGGCGGCGG
>JAKCCP010000273.1 GCA_021841985.1 Pseudomonadota bacterium
CTGGATCCAGAGGGCGCGGAAATCGCGCTTCTTGACCCGGCGGTCGCGGTAGGCATAGCGCAGCGCCTTTTCCAGCCGCTCCAGCGCGATGCGGTAATTGGTGGACGAGCGGCCGACATAGCCCTTGGCTTGCTCGAGAACTTTTTTGTGCCGGGCGTGAGAGGTCACGCCGCGTTTGACGCGTGCCATTGCTCTATCTCCTCAGCCGAGCCCGTACGGCGCCCATTGCTTGACGGTCAGCCCGTCCGCATGGGTGAGCACCTGGCTGCCACGGTTGCTGCGCTTGGCCTTCTGGCTGCGCGCCGAAAGATTGTGCCGCTTTTTGCCCGGGCCGGCGAGAACCTTGCCCGTCGCGGTGATCTTGAATCGTTTCTTGACCGAGGATTTGGTCTTCAGCTTGGGCATTTCGCTCTCCTTTCCGAAAGGGGGCGCGCCGAGAAGGCGCGCGTTCGCGGCCGGGCATGCCCTCTTCGCCCGGGCGCGCGAGATCAAGGGCGGGTCTCTAGCAGCCAGAGCCGGCGCTGGCAAGGCGTGGCCCACGGAGCGGCGGTGCCGAAGGCACTGACGCAACAGGGGAAAGTTTTTTGGTTCTTTTTTTCAAAAAAGAACCATCCTTCCCGGTCTTTCTCCTATCGCCCCGGAATCCAGACCTGCCGCGCGGTGGCGGCGCGGGCGGCGTGGAGGATGGCGCTGGTGGTGGCGATCGCCGCGGCGAGCGTTTCGTTGACGACGCAATAGTCGAATTCCCCGGCATGGGCGATTTCGGCCTCGGCCGCCGCCATGCGACGCGCGATCTCCGCCGGCGCATCGCCGCGGGCGCGGAGACGGGTCTCCAGATCGCCGAGGCTGGGCGGCATGATGAAGACGCCGACGACATCGCCGGGGAGGGCGGCGCGCAACTGCCGATGGCCTTGCCAGTCGATATCGAACAACACGTCCTCGCCGCGCGCAAGCGCCGCCGCCACCGGGGCGCGGGGCGTGCCATAGCGCTGGCCGAACACCTCCGCCCATTCCAGCAACGCGCTGCCGGCGATCATGGCGTCGAAAGCCGGCCGGTCGCGAAAGAAGTAATGTACCCCCTCGGCCTCGCCGGCGCGCGGGGCGCGGGTGGTGGCGCTGATCGAGAGGTGAAGGCCGGGCTCGGCGGCGAGGAGGGCGCGGCTGATCGAGGTTTTCCCCGCCCCCGAGGGAGCGGCGAGCACGAGGCAGAGGCCGCGGCGGGGGAAACGCGCGCTCATTCGATGTTCTGTGCCTGCTCGCGGATCTGCTCGATCGCCGCTTTGAGGCGGAGACCGCAGGCCGAGAGCGCGGCGGTGGCCGCCTTGCTGCACAGCGTATTGGCCTCGCGCTGGAATTCCTGCACCAGGAAATCGAAACGCCGTCCGACCGCGCCCGCCTCGCCGAGCAAAGCGCGGGCGGCGGCGAGATGGCTCGCGAGACGGTCGAGTTCCTCGCGGATATCGGCGCGGGTCGCCAGCAGCGCCACTTCCTGCGCCAGCCGTTCGGCGGGGAGGGGGGTGGTTTCGCGGCCGTGGAGGAGGGTGTCGAGCTGATCGGAAAGCCGCGTTCGCAGCGCGTCGGGCTGCGCTTGCGCGAGCGCCGTCGCCTCGGCGTGGAGGGCGGCGATCTCGGCGAGGATGGCGCCGAGCAGGGTGGCGAGCCGCGCCCCTTCCGCGCGGCGCATCTCGGCGAGGCCGGCGAGGGCGGTGGCGAAGCCGGCCATGACCGCCCGCGCCTCGGCCTCGTCCGGCGGCTCGCGCTCGTTCATCCCCCGCAGCACGCCGGGCAACGCGAGCAGCGCCTCGGCGCGCGGCGGCGCGCCGCCGGGGATGCGGCGGGCGAGATCGAGGGCGAGGGCGAGGACATGCTCGAGCACCACCGGATCCGGCTCCGGCCGCGCGGCGCGCTCGCGCCGTATGGTGAGGTTCGCGACGACGTTGCCGCGCCGCAAAACCTTCCCCGCCGCCTCACGCAAGCCCGGCTCCAGCGCATCGAAGCCGGGTGGGAGGCGAAAGCGGAGATCGAGCCCGCGCCCATTCACGGAGCGCAGCTCCCAGAGGAAGCCGAAGCCGTCGCGCTCGCCCTCGCTCTGGGCAAAGCCGGTCATCGAGGCAAGGGTGCTGGTCATCGGCCGATGGTTTCTCCCGCCCAATCGCCGCCGCCTTTTACCCTTTTCGGCGAGCCCGGAAAAGGCGGCGGCGAGGATTGCCTTGCCGTGGTGGAGCGGCGATGCTGGCGGGGTGACGGAAAGCGAGGCGGAATAGGGGGATGCCGGTGTTTCGGCGGGTGCTCATCACCGGCGCGTCCTCGGGGATCGGCGCGGCGTTCGCGCGCGAACTCGCGCGGCCGGGGGTGGTTTTGCATCTCTCCGGGCGCGATGGCGGGCGGCTTGCGGCGATCGCCGAAGCCTGCCGCGCGGCCGGGGCGGAGGTCACGCCGGCGGCGATCGATGTCCGTGACGAGGCGGCGATGGCGGGCTGGATCGCCGGCGCCGGGCGGCTCGATCTCGTGCTCGCCAATGCCGGCATTTCGGCCGGCATCGGCGCCGGCGGGTGGGAAAGCGCGGCGCAGGTGCGCGGGATTTTCGCGACCAACCTCACCGGCATGCTGAACACCGTGCTGCCGGCGCTGGCGCTGATGGCGGCGCAGACACCGGACGCGAAGGGCGTGCGCGGGCGGATCGGCGTCGTCGCCTCGCTCGCCGCGTTCGCCCCGCCGATCGGCGCGCCGAGCTATTGCGCCGCCAAGGCCGCCGCCGATGCCTGGACGATCGGCACCGCGCCGGCGGCATGGCGGCAGGGGGTGAGCCTCACCAGCCTCTGCCCGGGCTTCGTCGCGACCCCGATGACCGCCGCCAATCCCTTCCCGATGCCCGGGATGATGAGCGCCGAGCGGGCCGCCGCGATCATGCTGCGCGGGGTTGCCAGGGGGCGCACGCGCGTGGCATTTCCGTTCTCGACCCGGCTCGGCGCCGGCCTGAGCGGCCTCCTGCCGGTGGCTATCGCCGCGTGGCTGATGGGCCGGCTCGGCGCCAAGATCGCCCTGCCGGCGTCCGATGAGCCGGCTTGATGATGGACAAACGAACAACCGAGGAAACCGCCATGTCGCTCCCCCTTCCCACCGCTCAGATCGCCGGCGTTCATCATTTCCGGCTCGGCGACCTCGTCGTCAGCGCCA
>JAKCCP010000007.1 GCA_021841985.1 Pseudomonadota bacterium
AACAGGGGTAGACACAGGGTGTCTCATGCCGCCACCACCTTGCGCCCGCGGCGCCGGACGCGATCGGCGAGCGGCGCGAGATAGAGGCGGGCGATCAGCACGGCGAGAAAAAACCCGTGGCCGGCGATCAGGAAGCCGTGCGGGGTGATGAAGGCGCCGAGATTCTGCGCGATGCCGAGCACGATGCCGCCGATCAGCGTGCCCCAGAGCGAACCGAAGCCGCCGATCACCACCGCTTCGAACGCGAATAAAAGCTGCATGCCGCCGCTATAGGGGTTGAACGTCGCCCTGAGCCCGAGAAACGCCCCGGCGATCGCCGCCAGCGCCAGCGCGATCGCGGTCGCGAGCGCATAGACCGCGCGCGAATCGATGCCGATCAGGCCGACGATCTCGGGCTCCTCGGCGGTGGCGCGGATCGTCCGCCCGAGCCGCGTCCGGGCGAGAAAAAGCTGCAACCCGCCGAGAACCGTGATCGCGGCCACGAGAATGATCACGTCGAGCTGCCCGATGGTGACATCATCGCTCAGCGTCCAGCTCGCGAAGGCGAGATCGCCGATCGCCGGGGCGAGCGAGCGGGTATCGGCGCCGAACCCCTCGAACAGCAGGTTATCGACCACGATGGCGAGACCAAAGGTGCTGAGCAGCGGCACCAGAAGCCCGCCCTTGAGGCTGCGCTCCAGCACCAGAACCTGCAAAACCCAGCCCAGCGCCGCCATCACCGGCACCACCGCGATCAGGCCGAGCCAGGGCGAGAGGCCGAAGCGATCGGCGAGCACGAACAGCAGAAACGCGGCGAGCACCGCGAGGCTGCCATGGGCGAGATTGATGATCCGCATGACCCCGAACAGGAACGAGAGCGAGCACGCGATCAGCGCGTAATAGGCGCCGAGAAACAGCCCCTGGAGGATTTGATTGAGAAAGATCATCGCCCGCCCGCCGTGGCGTCGGGCGCGCCGGACAGGCCGAAATAGGCGTCCATCACCCGTTCGCGCGTGGTCTCGCCCGCCGCCCCCGCATAGGTCACACGGCCCTCCAGGAGACAGACGACGCGGCTCGCGACCCGGAGCGCGCGGCCGAGATCCTGTTCGACCAGCACGATCGTCGCGCCGCCGGCGAGCAGCGTCTGGAGCGAGAGATAGAGCTGATCGACGGCGACCGGCGAGAGCCCGAGCGAGACCTCATCGAGGAGCAAGAGGCGCGGATTGCTCATCAACGCCCGCGCGATCGCCGCCGCCTGCTGCTGGCCGCCGGAAAGATCGCCGGCGCGGGCCTTGAGCTTCGGCCGGAGCTGCGGAAACGCCTCCAGCACCGTCGCCAGCGTCCCCCCCCCGGCGCGGCCGCGCCCGGCGGCGACCAGCAGATTTTCCTCGACCGTCATGCCGGTGAAAAGCCGCCGCCCCTCCGGCACCAGGGCGATGCCGAGCTTCACCCGCCGATGGGCGGGAAGCGTGGTGATATCGGCGCCGGCGAAACGGATGCGCCCGGCAGCGGCGCGATGGGCGCCGGCGATGGCGCGGAGCAGCGTCGTCTTGCCGGCGCCATTGGCGCCGACCAGCGCCAGCGTCTCCCCCTCGTCGAGCGCGAGATCGACGCCCCTGACGGCGTGCAAAAGCCCGTGCCGGGCCTCGAGGCCTTCAACCGTGAGCAGGGACATGCGCCGCCGAACCGAGATAGGCGTCGATCACCGCGGCATCGCGCAGCACCGCCGCAGGCAGGCCATCGGCGATCACCCGCCCGGCATCCATGCACACCAGCCGCCCGACCACCTGCACCAGGACATGCACGATATGCTCGATCCAGACGATGGCGACGCCGCGTTCGCGGATCGCGCGGATGATCTCGACCAGTCCCCGCGCCTCGCCATCGGTGAGCCCGGCGCCGATTTCATCGAGCAGCAGCAGCGCCGGCTCGGTGGCGAGGGCGCGCGCGAGTTCGAGGCGCTTGCGATCGAGGAGGCCGAGCGTCTCGCCGCGGCGATTGGCGAGCCCCACCATGCCGCAGAGCGCCAGCGTCTCGAGCACCCGCCGCTCGGCCGCGCGCGCGCGCGCGCCGGCGCCGGCCTCCGCCGCCACCAGCAGATTCTCGAACACCGTCATGCCGCCGAAGGGGCGCGGGATCTGGTGCGAGCGGGCAAGCCCCCGCCGGCAGCGCGACGCGACGTCGAGCGCCGTCACATCCTCGCCGCCGAACGCGATCCGCCCGGCCTCCGGCGCGTAGCGGCCGGACAGCACGTTGAGCAGCGTCGTCTTGCCGGCGCCGTTCGGGCCGACGATGCCGACCGCCTCGCCGGCGCCGACGGTGAAATCGACGGCATCGAGCACCACCAGCGCGCCGAACCGCTTGCCGAGGCCGGCCGCCGCGAGAAGAGGGCCCGCTTCCGTCATCCCCGGCTCAGGAATAGGGAACCAACTTCGCCTTGACCGGCACGTTGTGATCGGTCGCGTTCTCGGTGATGACGTAATCGAGCTTGAAACGACTGCCCGGCTTGGCCTTCAGCCATTGCGCGCCGATGATCGGGGTCGCGAAGACATTGGGCACCGGGCCGCGGGTGAAATCGATCTCGCCGACCATGGTTTTGGTCTTGAGCCGGCTGAGCGCGGCGGCGACGGCTTTCTTGTCCTTGGGATCGCCGCTCGCCGAAAGCGCCGCGAAGCCGGCATCGAGCAGCGACATCGAGGCGCCGAGTTCCTGCGTCCATTGCTTGCCGGAAGCCTGCTCATAGCCATCGGCGAGCGTCGTGCCGCTGACCCCGGTGAGCGGCGAGGGATAGGGGAAATCCCGGTGCCAGTAGGTGGCGCTGGCGATGTTGTAGCCGAGCGTCCCGAGCGCCTCGATCGAGGACGGGAAGAGGCCGGTTTTCGCCGTCTGGACGATCTTCACCATGCGCGCATAGCCCTGCTGCGCCGCCTGGCGCCAGAAGGTCGCGAAATCGGGCGGGATCGGGAAGGTGTTGAAGATCTCGCAGCGGTTTTTCTTGAAGACGGCGATCTGGGCGGAATAATCGGTGGTGCCGTCCTCATAGGGGCCGGGATCGACGATGGTGAACCCGGCCTTGGCGCGATTCGGCGCGC
>JAKCCP010000283.1 GCA_021841985.1 Pseudomonadota bacterium
GCGGCGCGGCGGCTACTGATGCCGGCGCGGGCGAGAAATTTCGCGATGCGTTCGCCGGCGCGCGGGGCGCTGCCCGCCGCGTCGTCATCCGCCGCCACTTCGTTTTCCCCCGCCATCATCGGCAGGCCGCGACGAAGGCTTCGAGCAGGCTTGCATCGCCGGGGTCGGTCAGGAATTCGGGATGCCATTGCACGCCGAGGCAAAAACGCCGCCGCGGGGCCTCGATCCCCTCGATCACGCCATCCGGGGCGCGGGCATTGACGATCGCGTCCCGGCCCGGCGTCCGCACCGCCTGATGGTGCGACGAATTGACCCGCATCGCGCGGGCGCCCGTCGCGCGGGCGAGACATGTGTCCGGCGTGATGGTGACGAGGTGGCCCGGCTCATGCCCCTCATGGGGGAGGGCGCCGGGGATTTCCTCCGGGATATGCTGGACCAAGGTGCCGCCGAGCATGACGGCGAGCAATTGCTCGCCGCCGCAAATGCCGAGAACCGGCTTATCGCCGGCCAGGGCGCCGGCAAGCAGCGCCATTTCGGCCTCGGTGCGGGCCGATTTGAGGGTGACGCTCGGATGCGCCGCGACTTCGCCATAAATCGCCGGATCGACATCGAAGGCGCCGCCGGTGACGATCAGCCCGTCGAGCCGCGCCAGCATCTCATCGGCGAGGGCGGCGAGATGCGGCAGCGCGAGCGGCAGGCCGCCGGCCGCGGCGATGGCGCTGGCATAGTTGGCGCGGAGCGCATACCACGGCCAGCGCGAATAGCCGCCGGGCGGTTCGGCATCGAGGGTGAGGCCAATGACGGGGCGGGAGGGTTTCATGGCTGTTCTGCTAGACGTCCCGCAAGACGGGGGCAAGCGATCAAGGCGGGGCGAGCGATGAAACTGGCGGCGAGCGGCCCGATGGCGCGCGCCCTGGAGGCGGCGCGGGCGGCAGGCGAGCGCGGCGAGGTGCCGGTGGGTGCTGTGGTGGTGGCGGCGGATGGCAGCGTGCTCGCGCTCGCCGGCAACGAGACCGAGGCCCGCGGCGACGCCTCGGCGCATGCCGAGATGCTGGCGCTGAGGGCGGCGGCGGCGCGGCGCGGGAGCGCGCGGCTGCCCGATTGCGACCTCGTGGTGACGCTGGAACCCTGCCCGATGTGCGCCCAGGCGGCGAGTTTCTTTCGCATCCGCCGGCTGATCTTCGGCGCCTATGACCCCAAGGGCGGCGGCGTCGAACATGGCGCGCGGGTGTTCGCGGCCGGCTCCTGCCATCATCGCCCGGAGGTGGTGGGGGGGGTGCGCGAGGGCGACTGCGCGGCGTTGCTGCGCGCGTTTTTCGCCGCGCGCCGCGACTGAGCTGGCAGCCGCCGCTTGCCGGCGGCGACGAATTATGGCGTTGTGGGGCGGCGAAGAAAACAGGGAGGAAATCGGCGTGAACGAGATCGAGACCAGAACCATGGCCAAGGTGATGCGCCGCCTGGTGCCGTTCCTCATCCTCTGCTACTTCGCCGCCTATCTCGACCGGGTGAATGTCGGCTTCGCCGCCCTCACCATGGTTCCCGATCTGCATCTCAGCAAAACCGCATTCGGTTTCGGCGCCGGCATCTTCTTCCTTGCCTATTTCGTGTTCGAGGTGCCCTCGAATCTCGCGCTCGACCGTTTCGGGGCGAGCCGCTGGATCGCCCGCATCATGGTCACCTGGGGCATTCTTTCGGGGGCGATGGCCCTGGTCTCCGGCGAGACCAGTTTCTATGTCGTCCGCACCCTGCTCGGCGCCGCCGAGGCGGGGTTCTTTCCCGGCATCATCTTCTATCTCACGCTCTGGTTTCCGGGCGTCTATCGTGCCCGTATCATCGCCTACTTCATGGCCGCGATCCCGCTCTCCTCGGTGATCGGCGCGCCGGTGTCCGGGCTCATTCTTTATGCCGATGGCGCCCTCGGTCTCCGCGGCTGGCAGTGGCTGTTCATCATCGAGGCGGTGCCGGCGATACTGCTCGGCTTCGTGTGCTGGTTCTATCTCACCGATCATCCCGCCCACGCCGCCTGGCTCGCGCCGGAGGAGCGCCAATGGCTGGTCGAGCGCATGGCGGCGGAGCGCCGGGTGCGTGAACAGGCGCGGCGCTATGGCGTCATGGAAGCGCTGGTGAACCCGCGCGTGCTGGCGATCGCGCTGATCTATTTCGGCGCCGTCGCGGTCAATTACGGCCTCAGCTTCTGGCTGCCGCAGATCGTCAAGGCGTTCGGGCTGAACAATGCGCAAACCGGCTTCGTCACCGCCATTCCCTATGTCATCGGCACGATCGGCATGGTCTACTGGGGACGGCGTTCGGATCGGCTGGGTGAGCGCAAGGGGCATATGGCGATCGCCCTGATCGCCGCCGCCGGGGGCATCGCCGTCTCCGCCGTGCTCAGTGATCCGGTCGCCAAGATGATCGCGCTTTCGGTCGCCGGGTTCGGGATTTTCTCCTGTCTGCCGATTTTCTGGACCTTCCCCACCGCTTTCCTCTCCGGCACCGCGGCGGCGAGCGGCATCGCGGTGATCAACTCGATCGGCAATCTCTCCGGCTTCGCCGGGCCCTACGTCATGGGCGCGCTGCGGGACTACACCGGGAGCTTCGCGAGCGGGCTCTTCGTCATCGCCGGCGCGGCGGTGGTCGCGCTGATCATCGTCCTGCTTCTGCCGCATGACCGGGCGTTGGAAGAGGCACCGGCGGCACCGGCGGAATAGACCCCCCGCTCTCTCGCGTCCGGCTGACGCCTCTGGACCTGCCGTGCCCGACCGAATATTGGTGAAAAAGACGGTCATCAAAACGCCTGATTCATCATATTGGGTGTAGATTGGTTGGCGTTGATGACCTCTTTTCCAGAGATTTCCGTAGTATGCAGGCGGCTTTGACAGGGTTCGGGGATGGGAAATTTTTTTCACCACGCCCGATCCCTGCCCGACCGTCTTCCGCCTGCATGATCGCCGGCGCCGGCCTGGAGCGTGGCTGGATCAGATCGATCCAGCCACGCTCTGTCAAACCATTGTTTAAGAGCGTGATTCACGTCTCCGGCGGTTCCGCCTCCGACGATCACGCTCTAGGGGCGCGGGGATGAGCGTTTTTCCTTCCCTCTCGGGGGCGGCGGCGCGGCGTGACCGGCCGCTGCCGCTCCGGCCGCGGCGGCCGCTCGGCGAAATCGTCCTG
>JAKCCP010000216.1 GCA_021841985.1 Pseudomonadota bacterium
AGTTCACGAAGACATCTCCCTCCGTCACGCCGTGGCCGGCGCCTCATGTTTGGGTGGGCGCCGTTCCGCCCACGGGGCGGCGCGCTCGAAGGCGCGCGACATCTGCAAAACGCCGAGGTCATCGAAACGTTGCCCGACGATCTGCAACCCGACCGGCAAGCCGTCGGCGGTGAAGCCGGCCGGCACCGATGCCGCCGGATGGCCCGAGAGGTCGAAGGGGTAGGAGAATTCCGCCCAGCCGAGCCAGTCCCAGGGATGTTCCGGCCAGCCCTCTGGCGCCAGGCGTTCGGAGGGAAAGGCCGCGACCGAGGCGGCGGGTGAGAGCAGGAAGTCCCAATCGTCGAAGAAGATATTGATATCGCGGATATAAGCGTATTTGCGCTCGCGCATGAGCTGATAATCGGCCATGCCGATGCGCGTCCCCTCCTCGATGCAGGCGACGAAGCCCGGATCCATCACCGCGCGCCAATCGGCGAGTTTCGGCGCATGCACGGCCCAGTGCGCGGGCCAGAAGAAGCGGATCAGGTCCGGCCCGGCCTTGCCCCAGGGCGGCGTGACCTCATGGAGTTCCGCGCCCAGCGCGTCCGCCAGGCGCGCGGCGCCGGCGCGGGCCAGCGCCGCGATCTCGGGGTCGACGCGGGCGTGGCCGAAATCAGCGCTATAGGCGAGGCGCAAGCGGCGCGGCGGCTGATCGAGCCGGGCGGGGTAATCCGCCGGCGGTGCCTCGAGACTGGTATGGTCCCAAGGGTGTGGTCCGGCCATCACCTTCAGCATCAGCGCCGCATCGGCGACGCTGCGCGTCAACGGGCCGAGATGAGAGGAATAATCCGTGTTCGAGACCGGGTGGATGGGAACCCGCCCGAAGCTCGGCTTCAAGCCGAAGACGCCGCAGAAATGCGCCGGCAGCCGGATCGAGCCGGCGGCATCGCTGCCCTGATGGAGCGGCCCGAAGCCGGCGGCGGCGGCGGCGCCGGCGCCGGCCGAGGAGCCGCCGGCGGTGAGCCCGATGCGCCAGGGGGTGTGGGTCAAGCCGGAAAGCGGGCTCCGTCCGGTGCCGATCCAGCCGAATTCGGGGGTGGTGGTCTTGCCGATGATGATGGCGCCGGCCGCGCGCAGCCTGGTCACGATCGGCGCGTCGAGATCGGGGACGAAGCCGCGCCGCGTCTTCGAGCCATATTGCGTCGGGATGCCCTTGGTCAGCGTCAGATCCTTGACCGTCACCGGGACGCCATCGAGCGCGCCGAGCGGGGTTCCGGCGGCGAAGCGGCGCTCGGCCGCCGCCGCCTCTTCCATCGCCTGATCGCCGAGGCGGGTGACAAAGGCGTTGATGGCGCCATCCTGGGCGGCGATCCGGGCCAGCACCGCCGCCATCACCGTGCGCGGCGAGAGCGCGCCGGCGCGATAGAGGCGGGCGAGTTCGGTCGCCGGCGTGAAACAGAGATCGTCCTCGGTCATGCCGCCCGCCTCACGCCGGCGCGGTGGCCGCGACCGGGTGGGCCCAGCCATGCGGATCGGGGCCGGTCGCGTATTGGATGCCGACGATCGCGTCATAGAGGCGCTGGGTCAACGCGCCGATCCGCCCGCCATTGATGACGTGGCGCGCGGTTTTGTGGCCGAGTTCGCCGACCGGCGAGATCACCGCCGCCGTCCCCGTGCCCCACATCTCCTCCAGCCGGTTGGCGGCGATCGCGGCGATCACCTCGTCGATGGTGATCGGCCGCTCCTCGACCCGGATCCCCCAATCACGGAGCAAGGTCAGCACCGAATCGCGGGTGACGCCGGCGAGGATCGAGCCGGCGAGCGGCGGGGTGATCACCGTGCCATCGATTTTCAGCATGATGTTCATGGTGCCGACCTCTTCGAGGAAGCGGTGTTCGGCGCCGTCGAGATAGAGCACCTGGGTGAAGCCGAGATGATGCGCCTCCTCCGCAGGAAAAAGGCTGGCGGCGTAATTGCCCGCCGTCTTGGCGGCGCCGAGGCCGCCGGGCAAAGCGCGGACATGGCGATCGCTGGCGAGGATCTTCACCGGGTTCATCCCCTCCGGATAATAGGCGCCGACCGGGCTCAGGATGACGTAATAGAGATAGGTTGCGGCCGGGCGGACGCCGAGGAAAGGCTCGGTCGCGATCACCGTCGGGCGGATATAGAGCGCGGTGCCGGGCAGTTTCGGCACCCAGCGCTGTTCGAGGCCGACCAGGGCGTGAAAGGACCGCTCGACCAGGGCCGGGTCGAGGGCGGGGATGCAGAGCCGCTCGCAGGAATGGTTGAGCCGGGCGGCGTGGCGGTCGGGACGGAAGAGGCGGATCACGCCATCGGCGCCGCGGAACGCCTTCAGCCCGTCGAACACCGCCTGGGCATAATGCAAAACGCAGGTCGCGGGATCGAGGCTGAGCGCGTGATAGGGCTCGATGCGCGGATCGGTCCAGCCGCGTCCCTCCGCATACTCCATCAAAAACATGTGGTCGGTGAAGACGGTGCCGAATTTCAGGCTGGCATCGGGCGGCGGCGCCTTCAGCGCGGTGGCGCGGGTGATGGGAAACGCGGTCATGGCGCAGCACTCCTTCTTGCCCGCCGGGTCGCCTGCCCGGATGCGTGCGGCGGGGATATTGGGACAGCGACATATTGCCCGGCTTCGCCGCCGCTGTCTTGCCCCCCGCCATGCAATTCCCGCATGATAGCATCGGCGCGGCGATCTGGACCGCGCGCAGAGAGGAAACCGACGATGATCCATGAGATGCGGGTCTATCATTGCCTGCCCGGGCGGCTGCCGGCGCTGCTCAAGCGCTTCGAGACCATCACGCTGGAGATCTGGCAGCGCCACGGCATCCGCCAGGCGGGGTTCTGGACGGTGCTGGTCGGGGAATCGAACCAGGATCTGGTCTATCTGCTCGCCTGGGAGTCGATGGCCGAGCGCGAACGTATCTGGAACGGTTTCATGAATGATCCGGAATGGATCGCCAAACGCGCCGAAACCGAGCGCGACGGCCAGATCGTCGCCTCGATCACCAACAGCTTCCTGCAACCGACCGGTTTTTCGGCGGTGCGCTGAGCGGGGAAAAGCCGGGCGGGGAAAAGCCGAACGCCACCGCGCGCCGAGGCTTGCGGTGGCGTTCTCGATTCGTATCGGGACGGCGGTTCAGTCGGCGGC
>JAKCCP010000228.1 GCA_021841985.1 Pseudomonadota bacterium
GGACGCAGACGTAAGACATGGACACGTTATTCAGGGCGTGGCGCTGGCTTTCTTCACGGTCTTGCTCGCGGTCTTGCGGGTCGGAGCGACCGGGCACGGGGTCAGGGTGGTCGGCTGCGGGATCGCCTGGGCGGAGGCGAAACCAGGCAGCGCCGTGCCGTCATGCAGCGCCAGGGCCTGATCAAACAAGCCGACATTATGGGCGCAGAACAGCGTGCCCTGTTGCTCGCCAATCTCGGATTCACTGTTGGCGAGCAACGTCGTGTACTGGTCGTGCTGCTGGCGCGCGCTTCGGCCATAGGCACGCCCGAAATAGCCATCGAGGGCCTTTTCCTGGCGCACCAGGTCTGCACGGTAGCGGGTCACGAAATCGTTGTATTTTTCGCGCGCGTTGCAGGTCAACGCGGTAACCATCAAGCGACTCTTGAGGGCCGCGACGTTGAAGGCGTTGAGATCGGCGGGACGGGCGCAGGCACCGGCTTCGGCGACATAGGGTATGAGCAGTGCCGCGGCGAACGCCCCGGCGCGCAGCCGGCGCGTAAGACGGCCAAATCCTGACGGGCGTCCTGGTTCTCTGGGCATGCGGCACTCCAACACTCTGGCCTTGTCATCCGCGCGATAGAGACACTTTCACCGCCCGGCAAGAGGGCGGATCGTGGATCGCGCGCGGCGCGCTCAGCGCGGCACGGAAAAACCGAGAAAGCCCATCGCCAAATCCGGCGTGCCAGCGAAAGCAGTTGACCCAGCATCGCTGGCGGCGCTCGCGATGGGGACGCCGTGATAGGCGATCTGCTGCGCCGCGACGATCCGCTGGCCGCCGGATAGCGGCTTGTCGCCGGGCTTCCCCGCCTTAGAGGCGCTGCGCGTGGGGACCGGCGGCGGTTGTGCGTCGCCTTCCGCGGTATCGCTCGCTGCGCCGCGCATCGAGAGCAGCGTAAAGGTGATGGGGTTGCGGCCGAGATCGATCGAGAGTTCGAGCGGCGTCTCGCCCAGCACGTCGCGGGCGTCGAGCCGCGCGCCGCGCGCCAGGGCGTCGCGGGCCGCGGCGAGATCGCCGCGCTCGATGGCGTCGAACAGGGCGTCGTTGGGCGACATCTCGGCCGCCGGCCGCGAGGGCGGGGCAATGCTGTCGGTGGTCGAGACCGATCCCGGCAGAGCGGGCGCGAGTACCGGTTTGTCATCGGCGTTCGAGCCGGCCGGTCCACTGCCACTAGCGCCGGCACCGCCCATGCTCGGCGAACCACCGATCCCCGGTGTCGCGACCTGCGCCACGGCCAGCCCGGGAAGCCCCAGGGCGAGCGCCAGAACGGTGGGCAGGAACCGGACCGGTCTCGGCGCGCGGCGGCGACTGGACTTGGCGCCCAGGCCGGCCTTGGCGTCCAGGTTCGCGGAACGAGCGCCAGGGGAAGAAGTGCGGCGGGGCATCGTCATGAAAATCCCTCGCATGCGTCAGAGGACGAAAACCTATTCAACTGCAAAAGAACCCCCTCCTCGGAACATTGGTTTTCCCAACCGATTGCTGGGCACGAGGGCATTCTTTTTCAAACTCTCAGTTCAGCCACCAGAAGCCGACATTGAGATAGGCCGCATAGGCGGTCCAGAGCCCATAGGGCAGTAGGAATGTCATGGCAAGCCTATCGAGGCGCGCGAAGGCGCGGAGCGTGAATGCGATCAGCAAGAGCAGCACGGCGATGACGATGAGACCGGCGAGCGGGCTTTCGAGGCCAAAAAACGCCGGCGTCCAGAGCGCATTGCACAGCAACTGCCAGCCCCAGAGACGCAGCGCCGCCGCCCGCCGCGCCGGTGCCCGCGCGCTATCGCGCCAGATCCGCCAGGCGGCGATGCCGATCATCACATAGAGCACGGTCCAGACGATGGGAAAAACCCGATTGGGCGGCGTGCCGGGCGGACGGGTAAGGGAAGGGTACCAATCATGCACCGAAAGCTCGGTGATGGTCCCGGTGGCCCCGCCCACCAAGAGGCAAAGCCCGACAAACCCGACCAAGGCAAACAGCAGCGACCACGGCGAGGAGGCGCCCGGGGACGTGCCACGTTCGGGAGAATTGATATTCTGGAAGACACCACCCTCCGCGTTGCGCGGCCTTGGCCGCAAATGGCACCGCTCGCTCAAGCGCGAGATTAGCGGCTTTCCTGCCGCCAGGCGATCACCACGACCGCCAGAATGATCGCCAGCGCCGCCCATGCCGGCAAGAGGGGCAGAGCCGCGACCCCGGTCACGATATGGGCATCATTGCGGGTCAGGCCAATCCAATGTGCCCCCGACGATCGCGCTTCGGGCATGGTGCGGCGCAGCGTCGGGGCGCCCTCGGGCACCAGCCAATGGATCCCGCCGCCGCTCGCCCGTACCAGCGGCGCGAGCTTGGTCGCGGTGGCGCGGAGATCGGCCATTTCGATAGGATCGCCGCCACCCGCCGCGGCATAGGCCGTGCGGGAGCCATCGCCGATGCGCCAGACGCCGGGAAGCGTCGCCGGCAGGCTGGCGCGGTCCTCGCCCGGCGCCGCCGGGGTTAGCGTCACCGCCGTTTCATGCCCTTCGGGATCGGTCACCGTCACGGTCTCGGGGGGGTGCGCGGCGATGCTGCGGCTGGTGATTTCGAGCCGCCCCCCCGTGATGCGCGCCGCGAGCGCGTTTTCCTCGAGTTCCGGCTCCTTCATCAGCCAGTGCGCGACGCGCCGCAGCAATTCCGCCTGCGGCCCACCGCCCTGGTGGCCCCTCGACCAGAGCCAGATCTGATCGGAAAGCAGCATCGCGACGCGCCCCTTGCCGACATGATCGAGCAGCAGGAGCGGCTGGCCGTCCGGGGTTTGCATCACCACCTGGCCATGCACGTCGCTAACCGCGATATGGCGATACCAAGAGCCCCAGCTCGGGGGCGCGCCGTCGTGCCAGCCGGGGAGTTGGGCGGTGACCGGATGGCGCGCGCCGAGCGCGGTGATCTCGGGGCGGAAGGCGCCCTCGGCGACCGCGCCGTCGCCTTCTTGCGGCTGGGCCGGCAGGATATCGGCGAGCGGGGTGGCACTCAGGCTGCCGGGGCCGGCGAATTCCGGCCCGACGCTGAGCAAGAGCGCGCCACCACGGCGGACATAGTCGGCGATGTTGCGGAGATAGGCCGGAGGCAGAATGCCGCGATTCTGGAAGCGGTCGAGGATGATTAGGTCGAACTGGCTGATTTTCACCTGGAACAGCTCACGCACCGGAAAGGCGATCAGCGCCAGCTCATTGAGCGGCGTGAGGTCGTCCTTCTCGGGGGGGCGGAGAATGGTGAAATGTACCAGATCAACCGCCGGATCGGCCTTCAGGAGCCGCCGCCAGGTACGCTCCCCGGGATGCGGCTCGCCGGAGACGAGCAGCACGCGGAGCCGGTCGCGCACGCCGTTGATGGTCACCACGGCGCGGCTATTGAGCGCGGTGACGGCGCCCGGCAAGGGATCGGCCTGCAGCTCGATCACCGTCGGGCCGGCCCGCGTGATCGGGATGCGCAGGGTATGGGGGGTGCCAATCGGAGCGGGTTCGCGGCGCGGTGGATCGCCGTCGCGACGCAGCGTGATCACGGTTTCGGCGGCCGGATGGGCGACCCCGAGATCGTCGATCTCAATGCGGAGCGTGACGTCGTGGCCGACGATGCCGTAGCTCGGGGCTTCGAGCACGCGCAGGCTGCGGTCGGTTTCCTCGCCGCGCGCGGGGATCAGCACATGGAGCGGCGCTTTCCCCCAATCCGGCCGGGTCGGGATGTCATGCACCTGGCCCGCGGTGATCGCGACGATGCCGGCGAGGCGATCGCGCGGGATATCGGCCAGCGCGCGGCCGGCAGCGGCGAAAAGCTGCGTGCCGCCATGGCCGGTATCGGGCACGACGACGCTTTGCAGGGTGAGATCGCCCATCCCCCCCGCCGCAGCGGTAATCTCCCGCCGCGCCGCCTCGGCGACTGCCGCGCGGTCGCCGATCCGCATGACGGCACTTTGATCGATGACGAGAAGCGCGATATCGGCCAGCCCCTGGCGCGTCTCGCGCACCAGTGTCGGCCCGGCGAGCCAGAGCAGCAGCACCGCGAAGGCCAGGGCCCGCCAGCCCACGCCGCGCGCCCGCCGCCAGAGGGCCAGCGCAAGCACCAGCAGGGAGATCGCGGCGAGGGCCGCGAGCACGTCTAGCGAAACGAGAGGGGCGAAGCGCAGCGCGGCGAGGGTGTCATGGGTATTCATTGTCCGAGCCGCTCCAGGATCGCCGGGACATGCACCTGATCGCCCTTATAATTGCCGGTCAGGGCATACATCACGAGATTGACGCCGAACCGGTAGGCGAGCAGGCGCTGGCGGTCGCCGCCGGGGATGACGGCGTAGGGATGATGGCCTTCGTCATCGACCGCCCAGGCGGCGGCCCAGTCATTGGCGCCGATGATCACCGGGCTCACGCTGTCATTGCTGCGGTCCTGGTCGCGCTGCACCCAGACACTGGCGCCGTCATAGCGCCCGGGGAAATCGCGGAGCAGGAAAAACGTGCGCGCCAGCACATGATCGACGGTGAGCGGCGCGAGCGGCGGAATCGCGAGTTCCCGGCCGAGCCGGCGCAGCGCCGCCGCGCCACCCGGGTTGAAATCCGCCCCGGCCGCGGCATCGCGGGTGTCGATGAGGATGATCCCGCCATGGCTCATGTAATCGTTGAGCGCGTTCACCTCGGCCGGAGAGGGGCTCGGCGCGTCGGCGAGGATCGGCCAGTAGAGCAGCGGGTAGAAGCTCAGATCGTCCTCGCCGGGCTTGACCGCGGCCGGCGTCGCGAGCGCCGCCGCGGTGCGCTGGTTGACATAGTCCGAGAGCCCGGCAAGCCCGGCGCGGGAGACCTGATCGACCGTGCCATCCCCGGTGACCACGTAGGCCAGCCGTGTCTCGAGCGCCGGGTTGGGGCTCGCCGGCCATTCGGCATGAGCCGCGAGCGGGAGCGCAAGGAGGAGGGTGAAGCCTGCCAGCCGTGGCCGCAGCAAGCCGCGCAAGCCGAGCGAGACGATCAGATCGAGCGCCAGGAGCGCAAGGGCCATGCCGAGCAAAAGCGGCCCGAAATCGCGCGTCCGGCCGATCGCGGCGAGCGAGGCCTGCTGCGCTCCGGCGATCGGGGCGCTTGCCGCGAGCGGCGGCAGACCATCGGCGAGGTTGCGCGCTTCCCGTGCGTTCTCCGGTCCATAGAGCCCCGGCGGCGCCGCTGGCCCGGCCGGGGTGGTGGCGAGCGCGTTGGCGGGAAGGGCGCGGGCGGCGGGTGGCGGCGGGCCGAGCACGCCGAAGCCATCGAGGGTCTCGGCCGGGGCGAGCGGCGTCGCATCGGGGGTTGCCGCGACCCCGGCCGAGAGCTGCACGATGCGCCGCAGCATGTCCACGAAGAGGCCGGAGAGCGGCAGATTCGACCAATCGTCATTGGCGGTGACGTGGAACAGCACGATCCGCCCGGGCCCACGCGCCGCGCTGGTCACCAGCGGCGTGCCATCGGAGAGCGAGGCCCAGGTCTCGGAGGCAAGCCGCGCCGAGGGCTCGGCCAGAACCTGCCGCGCGATGCTGACCTCCGCCGGCGTCGGCAGGCCGGCGAAGGGAGAGTCCGGCGGGAAGGGCGCGAGATGGGCTGGCTTGTCCCACGACATCGCCCCCCCCAGCGTGCGATCGCCGAGCAGCAGCGGCACCGGGAGGAAGTCATCGGGATGGGCGGCCAGGCGCGGGCCGGCAAAGCGCACCAGCACCCCACCCTGCGCGAGGAAACGCGCCACCCCCTCGGCCTCCACGCCCTCGCCGAGCGGCCGGTCGGCGAGGATCAGCACCGCCAGCTTGCTTGCCAGGAGGCGCGCGAGATCGCCTTCGCGGATTTCGGCGAAGGGCGCGAGCGCCCGGCGGAGATAATAGAGATCGCCAATCAGCGGCGCATCGGCGGCGGTCGCATCGGCGGCGGCGAGCCCGACCGGGCGGCGCCGCCAGCGTTCATCAAGCAGCACCACGCCCCCCGCCGAGGCGGGGCCGACGAGCACCAACCGGGCGAGCTGGTTGCGCAGTTCGGGCGGCAAGGCGATCGCCCGCTCGGCCGTCGCGGCACCCGGCGCCCCACGCAGCTCGACCCGCGCCAAAGTCCGGCCATCGCCGGTCTCAGCCAGGATGGCGGCGCGGGGTATGGCACCGCCGGGGATTTGTGCCATGCGGGCGATCAGCGCCGCAGCGGTGACCCGCGGGGGCAGCAGCAGGCGGAGAGGGACCGGGGCACGCAACTCCAGCACATGGCCGGCGGCTTTGAGCGCGCCGGCGAAGGCGGGGTCGCCCCCGGTCGCAAGGCCATCGGCGAGATAGACGATGCCGACGTCGCGGATCGCCGCAAGCGCGCGGGCGCTCGCGTCGCGGTCGGGCGGCCAGGGCAGGGGCGCGAGGGCGGCCAGCCGGGCGCGCGCCTCGGCGACCGGGAGCGCCGGGCTGAGCCGGGGCGGGCTGCCATCGGCGCTGGGCGCGGTAGCGAGGAGCGCCACATCGCGGCCGGCGCGCGCCGCGCGATCGAGAATACCTTGTGCCGCTGCGATGCGGGCCGACCAGTCCGCCGCCGCCGCCCAGCCGTTATCGATCACCAGCAAAACCGTGCCCTGCCCCGGCAGCGCGGAACCCGCCTCGCGGAGCGGCCCGGCAAGGCCAATGATCAGCAGCACGGCCGCGAGCAGGCGCAGAACGAGCAGCCAGAGCGGCGTGCGGGCGCTGGTTTCCTCCTTGGTCGGCAAGCCGAGCAGCAGCCGGATCGCCGGGAAATTCTGCCGCCGCGGCGCCGGCGGCGTCACCCGCAGCAGCCACCACAGGAGCGGCAGGCCGGCCAGCGCCAGCAGCAACCAGGGCGAGGCGAAACCGAACGCGGCCACGCCACGCATCAAGCGAGCGCCGTGTAGAGCGCGAGCAGCGCGGTCTCCGGCGGCTGATCGGTGGTGTGGCTGAAAAACCCGAACCGCGCCGCCCGCGCGAGATCGGCAATGCCCGTGATTTGCGCCGCGAGGCGGTGTTGATAGGCCTCGCGCACCGCCTCGACCCGGGGGATCAGGGCCGCCGGTTCGCCCTCCAGCCCAAGAAATCGTATCCGTCCGTCATAGGGCAGGGCGCGCTCGGCGGGGTCGAGGGTCTGCACCAGGAACCCGGCGACCGGGATGGCCGCGAGCCGGGTGATCATCGTCCGGATCTCGTCGAGGGGGGCGAGAAAATCGCCGAACATCACGATGCGGGCAAAGCGCGGCAAGGGAGCATCACCCGGCAGCGCGAGGTTGGCACTTCCCGAGGCGGGGGCGCGATCGAGGGCCTCGGCAAGACCGGCGAGGCCGGCGGCGCCGCCGGCAAGCGGGCCAGAGTCGAGCAAGCGCACCCGCTCGCCCGCCTTGAGCAACAGCGCGGCCAGCGCCAACAGCAGCAATTCGGCCCGCGCGCGCTTGTCGGAGAGGTTCCGCGCCGAGTGCCAGCGCATCGAGGCCGAGGCGTCGCGCCAGAGAAAACAAGTCTGCGCCGCCTCCCACTCAGTTTCGCGGACATAGACGCGGTGCGATTTCGCCGATTGCCGCCAGTCGATCCGGCTGCGCGGATCGCCCTCGGAGAACGGCCGGAACTGCCAGAAACTATCGCCCTGGCCGACCCGGCGGCGGCCATGCACGCCTTGGGCGACGGTGGCGGCGACGCGCTCGGCGGCAAGCAGCAGCGGCGGCAGCCGCGCGGCGAGCGCTTCCGCACGGCCGGTCGCGGCGGCCGCGCTCATTCAAGCCGCTCCACCAGCCGCGCGATCACCGCATCGAGGCGCACGCCCTCGGCGCGCGCGGCGAAAGAGAGGGCCATGCGGTGGCGCAGCACCGCAGGCGCAAGGGCCGCGACATCCTCGATGCTCGGGGCCAGCCTGCCATCGAGCAGGGCACGGGCGCGGGTCGCCAGCATCAGCGCCTGCGCGGCGCGCGGCCCGGCGCCCCAAGCGAGCTGGGTGCGGATCTCCGGATCGGCGGCGCTCTCGGGACGGCTGCCGCGCACCAGATCGAGAATCGCTGTGACCACCCCCGCGCCAATCGGCAGGCGACGGATCAGCCGTTGCGCCGCGCTCAGTTCCTCGGCCCCGATCGCCGGACGCAGGCGCACGCGCGCCTCCGAAGTGGTGGCGAGCAGCATCGCCCGCTCGTCTTCGAGCGCGGGATAGCCGATATCAATCTCCATGAGAAACCGGTCGAGCTGCGCCTCGGGCAGCGGGTAGGTGCCCTCCTGCTCGATCGGGTTTTGCGTCGCCAGCACATGGAACGGCCGCGGCAGGGCGTGGCGGGCGCCGGCGATCGCCACCTCGCCCTCCTGCATCGCCTGCAGCAGCGCCGATTGCGTGCGCGGGCTGGCGCGGTTGATCTCGTCGGCCATCAGCAACTGGCAAAACACCGGGCCGGGGAGAAAGCGAAAGCTCCGCTTGCCATCCGCGCCCTCGTCGAGCACCTCGCTGCCGAGAATATCCGCCGGCATCAGATCGGGGGTGAACTGCACGCGCCGCGCCGCCAGGCCGAGCACCGTTCCCAGGGTCTCGACCAGCAGCGTCTTGCCCAAGCCGGGCACGCCGACCAGCAGCACATGGCCACCCGCCAGAAGAGTGATGAGCGTCTGCTCGATCACCGCGCGCTGGCCGAAGATCGCCTGCCCGATCTCGGCGCGGATCGCCGCCAGACGCGGGGCCAGCGCCTCGATCTCGGCGACAATCGCCGCATCGCTCTGGTTTGCCGGGAACATCCGCCGGCCACTCCTCTTTCCGGTTGCACGACGCCGCCCGCGGCGAGGAATCTCTATGCGCGCTCTTTCATCGCCGCGGCAAGCATCCCTATATGTGGGACGCTGCTTGCGGGTGACGAGGTCTCGCATGGCAGGCGGGACCGCAGGCGGGGAGCGGGCTATTTTACGCCAGATTTGGCCATGGCGAAGAAGCGGGAGTGACGTTGAACCATGAAGATGTCGCAACCGGTGGGCGTGCTGAACGAGATCGGTTCGCTGAGCAAGACAGATCAAACGATCGAGGCGGGGAGGGTCCAGTGAACGACGCATCGCCGCAAGAAAGCCGCACCGCGCAGCCAGCATCTTTTGAGCCACGCCTGGCCATTCCGCTCCGTCCCCCGGGCCCGAGACCGCCGCCCGAGCGCGCGCTCGCCGCCCCGAAACCGCCGCGCCGGCCCGTTGAATGCGGCGACCTTCCCTTTCTCATCCGTCGCGATGGCACCTGGCTCTATCGCGGCAGCCCGATCGGGCGCAAGGAAATGGTCTGCCTCTTCGCCTCTGTCCTCAAGCGCGAGGCCGATGGCAGTTTCTGGCTGGAAACCCCCGCCGAACGCGGCCGTATCGAGGTCGAGGACGCGCCCTTTCTCGCCGTCGAACTCGACTGGCGCGGCAATGGCCGCCAGCAGGTGCTGAGCTTCCGCACGAATGTCGATGAAATCGTCACCGCCGGCCCCGATCACCCGATCCGCATCGCCCACGACCTCATCACCTGCGAGCCGACCCCCTATCTCAAGGTGCGTGAGGGCGCCGGACGCTACGCCGTCGAGGCGCGCATCACGCGAGCGGTCTATTATGAACTGGTGGCGCTGGCGGTGCCGAACCGCGTGCTGGGGCGGGAATTGCTCGGCGTCTGGAGCCGCGGGCGGTTTTTCCCGCTCGGCGAGATGCCCTCCCATGACGACGAATAGCCGCCGCCGAGGGCCGGCCGCCGCTGGCCCGTGACGGAGAACGAACTGCGCGCCCGCCTCGCCGCGCTCCCCCTGCAAGGTGGGCCGGCGCGCGAGGATCTCGGGTTTACCGAACCGCCGATCGCCGCCGCCGTGCTGGTGCCCCTGGTGCTCGGCCGGTGCCCCTCGGTGCTACTCACCCGGCGCACCGAAACGCTTGCCCGTCACGCGGGCCAGGTTAGTTTTCCCGGCGGGCGGATCGACCCCGAAGACGCCTCGCCCGAGGCGGCGGCACTGCGCGAGGCCGAGGAGGAAATCGGCCTCGACCCGGCCCGGGTCGAACTCGCCGGACGCCTGCACGATCACCTCACCGGCACCGGTTTTCGCATCACGCCCGTCCTCGGCCTGTTGCCGCCCGGTCTCGCGCTCTGCGCCGCCCCGGACGAGGTTGATGCGATTTTTCATCTGCCGCTCGCCACCGTCCTCGACCCCGCCGCCCCGCAACGCCGCCAGGCGATGTGGCGCGGCAGGATGCGCGAGTTCTGGGTGTTCCCCCACGATAAGCATTATATCTGGGGCGCCACCGCCGCGATCCTCTTGCAGCTCGCCGAGACCCTGCGCGCCCGATGAGCGGCCCCGCCCGCCGCATCGCCCCGCCCGATTTTCTCGCTACCCCCGAGATCGCCGCCGTGCTCGCCGCTTTGCCCGGCGCGCGGCTGGTGGGCGGCGCGGTGCGCGATACCCTGCTCGGCCTGCCGGTCGGCGATATCGACCTCGCCACCCCTTGGCCGCCGCAACAGGTGAGGGCGGCGCTCGAACGCGCCGGGCTTCCCGCCATCCCGACCGGGCTCGCCCACGGCACCATCACGACGCTTGCCGGGCCCCACCATGTCGAAATCACGACACTGCGGCGCGACGTCGCGACCGACGGCCGGCACGCCCGCGTCGCCTTCACCGATGCCTGGGAAGAAGACGCAAAGCGGCGCGACTTCACCCTCAACGCCCTCTCGATGACCCCCGACGGCGCGGTGTTCGACACGGTGGGCGGGCTCGCCGACCTCGCGGCGGGACGGGTGCGCTTCGTCGGCGATCCGGGCGCGCGCCTCGCCGAGGACTATCTCCGCCTGCTCCGCTTTTTCCGCTTTCAGGCGCGCTTTGCCCGCACGCCGCCCGATGCCGCGACCAGGGCTGCCCTTCAGGCCGCCATCCCTGGCCTCGCGCGGCTCTCCGCCGAGCGCGTCTGGGCCGAACTCAAGCGCCTGCTCGCCACCCCCGATCCCGCGCCCGCGATCGCCCTGATGGCCGAACTCGGCGTGCTCGCCGCGATCATCCCCGAAGGCGCCGACCCCAGCCGCGCCCTGCCCGCACAGAGCGATCCCATCCTCCGCCTCGCCGCCCTGCTCACCGGCGATCCCGCGCGTCTCGCCGATCGCCTCCGGCTCTCGCGGGCCGAGCGCAAGCGGCTGATCGCGCTGCGCGCGCCACCACCCGACCCCGAGCGCCTCGCCGCCGCCCTTGCCGAAACCCCCCCCGATATCCTCGCCGGCCGCGCGCTGCTGGCCGGCAATCCCGCCCTCGCCGAGGCCATCCGCGCCCACGAAATTCCCCAGTTCCCGCTCTCGGGCGAAGACGCGCTCGCCGCCGGCATCCCGGAGGGACCGGAAATCGGCAAGGCCCTGGCCGAACTTCGCCGCTGGTGGCAAAACACCAACTGCACCGCCAACCCCACCACCTGCCGCGCCGAACTCTCCCGCTACGCAGCGAGCCGTTCATGCCCATGAGAGGAAGAAGAGCAGGGGCGCTGCCCCTGCACCCCGCTGGGGCCAGTGGCCCCAGACCCCCATCCTGGAGAAGGTGGGTCGCAGGGGAGGCGCAACTCATGGGCGGCAAACGCATTTTCGCGCCCCCCCTGCGACCCGCCTCCCTTCGGGACAGGGTCCAGGGACATAGTCCCTGGCGGGGGTGCGGGGGGCAGCGCCCCCTGCTCTTTCTTTCTTCCTCTCGCGCATGAACGGCACGATGGCGTTGCTGGGGCGGCTGTGGCGGGAGCAGGTGCGTCGGCAGTGGGGGCGGATTGCGGTGGTGGTGTTGGCCACCGCGTTGATGTCGGGCGCGACGGCGCTTTATCCGGTGGTGATCGAGCACGCATTTTCGCTTTTTGCCGCCAGGGACGCGCGTATTCTTTATCAAGTGCCGGCGATTGTGCTGGTGATCACGTCGGTCAAGGCGCTAGCGCAGTATGTCCAGAACGTAGTGGTGCAGCAGGTGGTGCTGCTAGCCATTCGGGGATTGCAGGAAAGTATGTTCCGGCATCTTGTGCGCGCCGATCTGGCCCGGCTGGAGCGTGAGGCGCCGGCGCAGTGGGCGGCGCGGTTCACCACCGACGCGACGGTGATCCGCGAGGCCCTGACGCGCGCGGTCAATGGTGTCGCTGATCTGTTGACGGTGGTCGGGCTGGTGGCCTCGATGATTTATCTCGACTGGCTGCTGAGCCTGATCGCGGCGGCACTTTATCCCCTGGCGGCGCTGCCGATCACGCGGATTGGGCGGCGGGTGCGCCGGGCCTCGGGGGGGATGCAGGAGCGGATCGGCGAGACCGCGGCGATTTTGCACGAAAGTTTCGCGCAGGCCCGGATCGTGCGCGCCTATCGCCTGGAGGAGATGGAGGAGCGGCGGGCCGCGGCGACGTTTGGCCGGCTTTATCAGGCGTTGCTGGGGATGGCGCGGGCGCGGGCGCGGATCGATCCGGTGCTCGAAGTGCTCGGCGGCGTTGCGGTTGCGGCGGTGATCGGGTTTGCCGGCTGGCGGGCGGCGATGGGGGGCGCGAGTATCGGCAATTTCACCGGGTTTGTCGCCGCGCTGCTGATTGCGTCACGGCCGCTCCGCGCGTTGGGAACGATGAACGCGGCGTTGCAGGAGGGACTGGCGGGGCTGGCACGGGTGTTCGCGGTGATCGATGAGCCGCCCTCGGTGGTTGATCGTGAGGCGGCGCGGAACTTGCCTTCGGGGCGTGGCCTTGTGGTCTTCGAGGACGTGCATTTTGCCTATCCCGATGGCCGGGCGGGGCTTCGGGGCTTGTCGTTGGTCGCCGAGCCGGGGCGAACGCTGGCGCTGGTCGGGCCGTCGGGGGCGGGGAAATCGACCGCGCTCGCGCTCATCCCGCGCCTGATGGATGTCGGCGCCGGGCGGGTAATGGTCGATGGGGCGGATGTGCGGGAGATCGCGATCGCCAGCTTGCGTGATGCCATCGCCTATGTCGGCCAGGATGCGCTGCTGTTCGATGACACGATCGCCGCCAATATCCGCATGGGCCGGCCAGCAGCGCGCGACGACGAGGTCGAGGCGGCGGCCGCGGCCGCAGCGGGGGCGTTCATCGACGCGCTGCCCGAGGGGTTCGCGACCCGCGTCGGGCCCGGTGGGCAGCGGCTTTCGGGCGGCCAGCGCCAGCGCGTGGCCCTGGCGCGGGCGATTCTGCGCAATCCGCGTATTTTGCTGCTCGACGAGGCGACCAGTGCGCTCGATGCCGAGAGCGAGGCGGCGGTGCAGGCGGCGCTGGCGCGGCTCCGTGCCGGGCGCACGACGATCGTTGTTGCGCATCGGCTTTCCACCGTGCGCGAGGCTGACTTGGTGGTGGTGATGGCGGACGGCCGGGCGGTCGAGCAGGGCGGGCACCGCGCGCTTTTGGCCGAGGACGGGCTCTATGCCCGGCTGGTTCGCACGCAGGCTTTCGCGCCGTAAAATTTTCTGTTTGTTTCGCGGGCGCGCCGCTAAGCTTAAGCTTCGGCCGATAGGCTTGCTGACCGAACCGTTCAGTTCTATCTGTCGCGGTGGACCGGCATCACTTGATGCTTGGGCCGGGCTTTCTGGCTTGGGCCGGGCTTTCTGGGTCGGCGGGAGTGTTGGGCATGGCTGACTATCCGGATGCGGCGGAGCAGGTGCGCAAGGAAGCCTCGGGCGCGACGCGCCGGGTGAAGCGCCGTCTGCCGTGGAAACGCGCGCTGCTGGCCCTTATCGGGCTCGGCGTCATCGCCGGGGCGAGCTATTACTGGTATCTCACCAAGGACGAGGAGAGCACCGACGACGCCTATACCGATGGCCGCGCCATCAGCATCGCGCCGCAGGTCGCCGGCAATGTGGTCAATCTCGCGATCGATGATAACCAATTCGTCCATCGCGGGGATTTGCTGGTGGCGATCGATGCGCGGCCTTTCCGGGCGGCGCGCGATCAGGCGCGTGGCCAGTTGGAACTCGGGCAGGCGCAGTTGCAGAGCGCTCGTCTCGCTCTCACGATCGCCCAGATAACCTATCCCGCCAAGCGCGCCGCCGCCGCGGCGCAACTAGCCTCGGCCGAGGCCGCCGAGGTCAAGGCCGAGGCCGATCTCAGGCGCCAGCGCAATCTGCCGGTCGCGGCGACCACGCGCGAGAATATCGATGCCGCCGTCGCCGCGGCGGCCGAGGCCGCGGCGCAGGTGGAACAGGCGCGCGCCGCGCTCAAGGAGGCGGATCTCGTGGCGGAAAATATCGCCGTCGCCGAGGCCCAGGTAAAACAGCTCGCGGCCCAGGTGGATGCGGCGAAGGCGGCGCTCGATCAGGCCGCGATCAATCTCGGCTATACCGAGGTCACGGCGCCGCAGGATGGCTGGGTTACCAAGCGCAATGTCGAGCTTGGCACCTATGTCCAGCCCGGCCAGCAGATCCTCGCGATCGTCTCGCCGGAGGTCTGGATCACCGCCAATTTCAAGGAAACCCAGCTTGATCGCATGCGGCCGGGGCAGAAAGTGGCGATCCATGTCGACGCCTATCCGGGGCTGACGCTGGCCGGCCATGTTGACAGCATCCAGAAGGGTTCGGGCAGCAAATTCACCGCTTTTCCGCCGGAAAATGCCACCGGAAATTTCGTGAAAATCGTCCAGCGCGTGCCCGTCAAGATCGTCATCGAGAGCGGGCTTGACCCGAAACTGCCACTGCCACTCGGCATCTCGGTCGAGCCTACCGTCAAACTCCTCGATTAGGTGGCCTCATGACCGCGCCTGCCACAGCGCCCGGAGCGGCCTCCTGGGCGCCCGCCGCCAACCCTTGGGCGATTGCCCTGGTTGTCACGCTGGCCGCCTTCATGGAGGTGCTGGATACCACCATCGTCAATGTCTCGCTGCCCTATATCGCTGGCAGCATGTCGGTGAGCAACGACCAGAGCACCTGGACGCTGACCTCTTATCTCGTCGCCAACGGCATCGTGCTGCCAATTTCCGGCTGGTTGTCGAGCCTGATCGGGCGCAAGCGCTATTTTCTCCTCTGCATCGGCGCCTTCACGCTGTTTTCCTTTCTTTGCGGCAGCGCCACCAGCCTTTCGGAACTGATCGTCTTTCGCCTGTTGCAAGGATTTTTCGGCGGCGGGCTGCAACCGAGCCAGCAGGCGATCATTCTCGACACATTTCCCCCGGCGCAGCGCGGTCGCGCGTTCGGCGTCGTCGCCATGGCGATCATCGTGGCGCCGGTGCTCGGCCCCACTTTGGGTGGTTGGCTCACCGATCACTACAACTGGCGCTGGATTTTTTTCATCAATGTGCCGATCGGGCTGATCACGCTGCTCGGCGTTGCTCGTCTGGTCGAGGATCCGCCTTGGTTGGCGGCGCTTGAGCGCACCCGCGCGCGGGGCGGCATCGACTATATTGGGCTCGGCCTGATCATGCTCGGCTTCGGCGCGTTGCAGGTGTTCATGGATCGCGGCGAGGACGCCGACTGGTTCGGCTCGCCCTTCATCGTTCTGATGGCGGGGCTTGCCGCTTCCAGCCTGATCGCGGCCAGCGTCTGGCTGTGGCAGGCGAAGGCGCCGGTGGTCAAGCTCCGGGTTCTCAAGGATCGCAATTTCGCCATCGGCTGCCTGATGATTTTCGCAACCGGCCTGGTGCTCTACGCGAGCGCCGTGATCGTGCCGCTGCTCGCGCAGACCGTGCTCGGTTATACGTCGTTCCTGGCTGGCCTGTTGCTCGCGCCGGGGGCGGCGCTGGTGATCGCGACCATCCCCATCGTGATCGCGTTGATGGCGCGGGTCGAGACCAGGCTAATCATCGCGTTCGGCTTTTTCACCCTCGGCGCGGCGCTGATTTTCTCGCGCGCGCTCGCGCCCGATATCGATTTCACCACGCTGCTCGCCATGCGCTCGGCGCAGAGCTTCGGACTCGCCTTCCTGTTCGTGCCGATCAGCACGATTACCTTTGTCACCCTGCCGGCAGCCGACATTGCCGATGGCACGGCGTTGTTCACCATGTTCCGCAACCTCGCGGGCTCGATCGGCATCGCCGCGGCGACCGCGCTGATCACCGAGCGGGCGCAGGTGCATCAGGCGTTTCTCGCCCCCTATCTGACGCCGCTCGATGCCCCGTTCACGGCGCTGCTGAACCAGCGCACGGCGAGCCTGCTGGGCCAGGGGATGGCGCCGTCATCGGTCCATCAGCAGGCGCTCGGCATGATCGAGCAGACGCTGCACACCCAGGCCTCGATCCTCGGCTATATCGATGTCTTCGGCTATGCCGCGCTCGCCGCCTTCATGGTGGTGCCGTTCGCCTTTCTGCTGCGCCCGGGGCGCGGCAGCGCGCCCGGCGCCATCCATTGACCCCGCGCCGCGCGGGGCCATCTGCCCGAGGCGGCGTGCTTTGCGTTCGCCGGGTACTATGCGAGGTTAACGTAAGCGAGGTTGGGGACGGATGCGAAGGCTG
>JAKCCP010000211.1 GCA_021841985.1 Pseudomonadota bacterium
AACCGCCGACGTCATACTGGCTCGGGTAGGAAGAGGAGGAAAAATCGGTCTTGTAGCCAATTTCGACCGGCAGGAAGACGCCGTTGTCATGCGTCATCGAGAGGTTCCAGCCCTCGTTGGGGCCGTTGTAGAAGCCGCTGCCATCGGACGCTTCCGCCGCGATGCGGAAATAGGTCTGGAGCGTCGGCTTGAAGGTGATGCGCCCGCCCCAGGCCGAGACCGGATCGGCCGAGTTGCTGTCGTTATAGTAGAAGAACGACGTATTGGCGCAGGTGTAATCCACGAAGTTACAGGCAAAATCGAAGGTATCGAAATCACCCAGATCGTTGATGCGGCCCACCAGGATCCGCACATGGTCATTGAACAGGCTCTGGTCCCAGTCCAACTCCGTCAGGCGGAAAGCATCGTTCGGGCCATAGACGAAGGGATCGTCGGTATGGACGCCGGTGAAGCCCATGGCGTTGGGGCCCTGGCGGTCATCGACGTAGAAATGGATCTGGGCGCCCTGGATGCCGGCGATCTTGCCCATGTCGAGGTTGATGCCAAGCGTCGCATCGCCATCGGAATAGGTGCCGTTGCTCACCCCGCCGCCGGCGTTATAGCCGGTGATGTTGATGTAGCTGCCGTCGATATAGATGCCCTGATTGGCGAGCGCCTGGCCGACCGACTTGCCGACTTGCAAATTGAACAGATAGCCATCCGGCGCCGGGGTCGTCGCTTGCGCGGCGGTGCCGACCGGGGCCTGGGATTGATCCTGCGCGGTCTGCAGCGGCTGATCGTTATCGTTGCGGGTGTTCAGTATCGCATTGAGATAGGCCGATTGCGCGTGCGCCTGCTGCACCGCGCCGAGGGCCAACACCGCGACCGCGACCGCGCCAATCCAGGCCGGTGCGCCGCGCCTTTTCTCTGCTACTCGTTCCAACTTCGTGGTCCCTTCCCTAGGGTTGGCGAAAAGCCTGGCCGCGCGCCGGTTTCCGGCATCGCGACACGATCCATGGCGTGAACGAAAACCACGCCAGGGATCGCATCGGCGATTAGATATCGGTGAACGACAAAAATGAAGCCCTCCCTCCCCCGTTTGGGGCAAGAATCTATCGCCTCCCCATACAAACGCCGCGCACTGTTGCGCAATCGCCACACTCGCCTCTCTCGACAGGCGAAGCTGGGCGGCGCAATTCAATGGACCGATGACCATCGACCCGCGCGATCGCACGCTGCACGACGCAAGCGCCCTTGTCGAAGCCGGATTGATCCCGCCCGAGGCGGGCGAGGCCGTGGCGACGCTTGGCGCGCGCTACGCCATTGCCATTCCGCCCGCGCTTCTTGCCTTGATCGAGCAGCCCGACGATCCGATCGGCCGCCAGTTCATCCCCGACCCCGGCGAAATGACAACCGCGCCCGGCGAACGTCCCGACCCGATCGGCGATGAAGCGCTCTCGCCGCTCAAGGGCATCGTCCATCGCTACCCCGACCGCGTGCTGCTCAAGCCGCTGCTCGCCTGCCCGGTCTATTGCCGCTTCTGTTTCCGGCGCGAGCAGGTGGGGCCGGATGGCGGCGTGCTGAGCCCCGCCGAGCTTGACGCCGCCCTCGCCTGGATCGCCGACCGCAAGGCCATTCGCGAGGTTATTCTCTCCGGCGGCGAGCCCATGATGCTCGCGCCGCGCCGGCTCCGCGCGCTGCTCACAGCGCTCGCCGCCATCCCGCATGTCGAGATCCTGCGCCTCCACACCCGCTTTCCGATCGCTTGCCCCGAGCGCGTGACGCCGGCGCTCGCCGCCGCCCTCGATGTCGAAAAAGCGCTGTTCGTTGTCCTCCACGCCAATCACGCGAGAGAACTCACGCCCGGTGTCCGCGCCGCGCTGCGCCGCATCCAGGCACGCGGCATCGCCGTTCTCGGCCAGTCCGTGCTGTTGCGCGGGGTGAATGACAGCGCAGCGGCGCTGGAGGCGCTTTTTCGCGCCATGCTCGCTTCCCGGATAAAACCCTATTACCTGCACCAGCTCGACCCCGCCCCCGGCACCGCGCGGTTTCATGTTCCGCTCGCCGCGGGCCGCGCGCTGCTCGCGGCTTTACGCGGGCGGATCAGCGGCCTCGCTTGGCCGACCTATGTGCTCGATATTCCCGGCGGGTGGGGGAAAGTGCCGGTCGGGCCGGACTATCTCGACCCCCCCGATCACGTCCGCGACCCCTGGGGCGGGCGGCATCGCCTTGCCGCGTCGCCGGCTTCGGGCTAGACACCCGCTTTCCGCCCATCCCGAGAGAGCGAGAGATATGAAGCAGCAGGCGAACCAGATTCGCGCCGGCCAGGTGATCGAGCACGGCGGCCGCCGCTGGACCGTGCTCAAGCAGCAGATCATCACCCCCGGCAAGGGTGGCGCCTTCATCCAGGTCGAAATGCGCGACCTCAAGACCGGCAACAAGACCAACGAGCGCTGGCGCACCGCCGACACGGTCGAGCGGCTGCTCACCGAGGAAAAGGAATACACCTATTCCTACATGGATGGCGCCAATCTCGTGCTGATGGACAACGAGAGTTTCGAGCAGCACATGGTGCCGGCCGATCTGCTCGGTGATGCCACGCCGTTCCTGCAGGACAACATGAAGGTCACCGTTGATCTGGTGGAGGGCGAGCCGGTCGCCATCCATCTGCCGCCCGCGGTGGTACTCGAAATCGTCGAGGCAGATCCGGTGGTCAAGGGCCAGACCGCGGCGTCGAGCTACAAGCCGGCGAAACTCTCGAACGGCGTGCGCACCATGGTGCCGCCGTTCATCGAGAGGGGCGAAAAAATCGTCGTCCGCACCGAGGATGGCTCCTATGTCGAGCGCGCCAAAAACTGATGGCGCAGGCGTTCTCGCCGCATCTCACCATCATGATCCAGGCCGCGCAGAAGGCGGCGCGGCGCCTGTTGCGTGATTTTAACGAGGTCGAGCAGCTCCAGGTCAGCATCAAGGGGCCGGCCGATTTCGTCTCCCAGGCCGACCTCCGAGCCGAGGCGGTTTTGCACGAGGAGCTGGGGAAATCGCGCCCTGGCTATGCTTTTCTGATGGAGGAATCGGGCGCCCACGGCTCGGAGAACTGGGCTTGGCGCTGGGTTGTCGATCCGCTCGACGGCACCACCAATTTCCTCCACG
>JAKCCP010000151.1 GCA_021841985.1 Pseudomonadota bacterium
CCAGTGTCGCCGCGAGCTGGCGGGCGACCTCGGTCTTGCCGACGCCGGTCGGGCCGCTGAAGAGATAATTGCCGATCGGCTTTTCGACCTCGCGGAGGCCGGCGCGGGACAGTTTGATCGCCGCCGCCAGCGCCTCGATGGCGGGATCCTGGCCGAACACCATCGCCTTGAGATCGCGGTCGAGGTTGCGCAGCGTCTCCTTGTCGTCGCTGGAGACCGATTTCGGGGGAATGCGCGCGATCTTGGCGACGATCTCCTCGACATCGCGGAGCGTCACCGTCTTGCGGCGCTTGTTTTCAGGGAGCAGCATGCGCGAGGCGCCGACCTCGTCGATGACGTCGATCGCCTTGTCCGGCAGCTTGCGGTCGTTGATGTATTTCGACGACAATTCGACGGCGGCGCGGATCGCCTCGTCGGTGTAGCGCACCTTGTGGTGCTTTTCGTAATTCGATTTGAGGCCGCGGAGGATTTTCACCGCGTCCTCGACATTGGGCTCGTTGACGTCGATTTTCTGGAAGCGCCGCACCAGGGCGCGGTCCTTCTCGAAATAATTGCGGAATTCCTTGTAGGTGGTGCTGCCGATGCAGCGCAGCGTGCCCGAGGCGAGCGCCGGCTTGAGCAGGTTGGAGGCGTCCATCGCGCCGCCGCTGGTCGCGCCGGCGCCGATCACGGTGTGGATCTCGTCGATGAACAGGATGGCGTCGGGGTGATTTTCGAGTTCGGAGACCACCGCCTTCAGTCGCTCCTCGAAATCGCCGCGATAGCGCGTGCCGGCGAGCAGCGCGCCCATGTCGAGGGCGAAGATGGTCGCCTTGGTCAGCACTTCCGGCACGTCGCCCTCGACGATGCGTTTGGCGAGCCCCTCGGCGATGGCGGTTTTGCCGACCCCCGGCTCGCCGACATAGAGCGGGTTGTTCTTGGTCCGCCGGCAGAGAATCTGGATCGTGCGCTCGATCTCCAATTCGCGGCCGATCAGCGGGTCGATCTTGCCGGCGAGCGCCTTCTTGTTGAGATTGACGCAGTAATTGGAGAGCGCGTCCTGGCCGCGCTTGGCGTGTTTCTCCTCGCGCTCGCCCTCGCCCGGGGCGTGCGGCTCGCCGCCGGCGGCGCCCTGCACCGGGCGCGGGTTCGACCGGCCGGGGGCCTTGGCGATGCCGTGGCTGATGAAATTGACCGCGTCGAGCCGCGTCATGTCCTGCAATTGCAGGAAATAGACGGCATGGCTCTCGCGCTCGCTGAACAGGGCGACGAGCACATTGGCGCCGGTCACCTCGTCGCGCCCGGAGGATTGCACATGGATCGCCGCGCGCTGCACCACGCGCTGGAAGCCGGCGGTCGGCTTCGGGTCGCCGCGCCGGTCGGTGACCAGGCCGGAGAGATCCTTGTCGAGGAATTCGACCAGATCGACACGCAGCTTGTCGAGATCGAGGCCGCAGGCGCGGAGCACCGTCGCCGCGTCGCTGTCATCGGTGAGGCTGAGCAGGAGGTGCTCGAGGGTCGCGTATTCGTGACGCCGTTCATTGGCGAAAGAGAGCGCCCGGTGAAGCGTCTGTTCCAGATTTCGTGAGAGCATGTTCGATCAACGCTCCTTCGCTATCCGAGGCCGCCCCGGTTCGGCGCCGCCTCGCAAATTAAACTGGCCTTCCGCGGCGCACAAACGAGACTACACACGAAAATATTTCCAGACCATGACCGACGGCAAAAAATCTTCGCGCGCCTCCCGCTCCCGGTCATTCCTTCTCGCCCACCGCTTCTCGCCCGATCATTCCTTCTCGCCCGATCATTCCTTCTCGATCGTGCATTGCAGCGGATGCTGGTTCTGGCGCGCGAGATCCATCACCTGCGTCACCTTGGTCTCCGCCACCTCGTAGGTATAGACGCCGCAGACGCCGACCCCGCGGCGATGCACATGCAGCATGATGCGGGTCGCCTCCTCGCGGGTTTTCTGAAAGAACCGCTCGAGGACATGCACGACGAACTCCATCGGCGTGTAATCATCGTTCAGCATCAAAACCTTGTACATCGCCGGCTTGCGGGTCTTGGGCCGCGCGCGCACCACCACCCCGGTCGCCGGGCCGTCGCCATTGCCATTGCCGCCACGCTTGTCGTTATCGCTCATCGCTGCTTATTACCCGGACCCGCGACGGGTCGCCCAACCATGCGGGAGCCGGCGGCCGCGAAAATCCCTCATGCGCGCCGCCGCCGCTCCCCTCCTCGGCACAGGATATCGGAATTGCCCCGCCGGGGAAAAGCCTCTTGCGCGGCCGATGTCGCGATTGTGGCGCTCAGCCTGGTTTGCCGCCCCGCTCGGGCATGGGTTCGGGCATGGATCCGGGCACGGTGACGCCGATCATATCGCCCTCGCGGACCAGCGAAGCCAGCGCCGCCTCGTCCCACCCCGCGGTATCGGGCGGGCGTTGGGGGAGCACCATCCAGCGGTAATCGGCGGTCGAGTCGACCACCACGATCTCGGTCCCAGGCGGCAAAACCGTGCCCCATTCGGCGATCAGCCCGGCCGGGTCGCGCGCCGCGCGGGCGCGATAGGCGGCGGATTTGAACCAGAACGGCGGATAGCCGAGCACCGCCCGCGGATAGCAGCTACAGAGCGTGCAGACCACGAGATGGTGGCGACCGGGACGGTTTTCCAGAACGCCGAGCGGCGGCGCGCCAAGCATCGGGATGCCGAGCGCTTCCGCCGCTTGCGTGCCATCGGCGAGCATGAGCGCGCGATAGCCGGGATCGACCCAGGCGCGCGCCACCATCCGCGCCCCTTGCGCCGGCGAGGCGGCGTCGGTCGATTGGATGCGCGCGGCAAGCTCGGCCTCGCTCACCATCCCCTTGGCGGCGAGCACGGCGAGCAGGGCCGCGAACAGTTCCTCGGCCGGGGTTGCGAGGAGGGCCGGGTCGGGCAGGGATGTCATCGCGCCTCCAGCCAGGGCCCGAAAACCTCGACCAGCAAGGCGCCGGCGCTCCGTGGCGGCGGCCAGATCGCGCTCGGGTCGAATTGCACGTGATAGAGCGGGAGGGTCGCCGCCGGACGGGCGAAGGCGAGATCCTCGGGATTGGGAAAATCGCCGAGATGGCGCACCACCACCCCCTCGCGGCCGCGAACATAATGCGGAGATCGGAA
>JAKCCP010000361.1 GCA_021841985.1 Pseudomonadota bacterium
GCGATCAGATCCTCGAAACGGTCGGGCCGCATCTGGCGCAGAACATCGCGCATGCCCTGGCTTTCGAACTGGAACACGCCGCCGGCCTCGCCACGGGCCAGCATCTCGTAGGTTTTCGCGTCATCGAGCGGTAGTTCCGCGAGATCGACGGCGTCCCCCTGCTCGGCAAGAAAATCCACCGCGCGCTTGAGGATGGTGAGTGTTGTCAGGCCAAGAAAATCGAATTTCACCAGCCCCGCCTGCTCGACATATTTCATCGAATACTGGGTGACGAGAAATTCCGAGCGCGGATCGCGATAGAGCGGCACGAGATCGATCAGCGGCCGGTCGCCGATGACGATGCCGGCGGCGTGGGTGCTGGCGTGGCGATAAAGTCCTTCGAGCTGGAGCGCGATTTCCAAGAGGCGCGCGATGGCCTCGTCATCCTCGCGCGCCTCCCGCAAACGCGGCTCGCCGGCGATCGCCTGCGCCAGCGTCACCGGCTTCGCCGGATTGTTCGGGATCAGCTCGGCGATCTTGTTGACCTGGCCATAGGGCAGGCCGAGCACCCGGCCGACGTCGCGGACCACGGCACGGGCCTGCAATTTTCCGAAGGTGATGATCTGCGCGACCCGATCGGCGCCGTATTCGGCGCGGACATAGGCGATCACCTCGTCGCGCCGGTGCTGGCAGAAATCGATGTCGAAATCCGGCATCGAGACGCGCTCGGGGTTGAGAAAACGCTCGAACAGCAAGCCGAAGCGGAGCGGGTCGAGATCGGTGATGGTCAGCGCCCAGGCAACCACCGATCCCGCGCCCGAGCCGCGCCCGGGGCCGACCGGTATGCCCTGCGCCTTGGCCCATTGGATGAAATCGGCAACGATCAGGAAATAGCCAGGGAATCCCATCTTGGCGATCACGTCGAGTTCGTAAGCGAGCCGCTCGCGATAATGCGCGGCTTCCGCCACATCGATGCCGGCCGCCGCGAGGCGGGCATCGAGCCCGGCCAGCGCCATCGCCCGCAACGTCGCTTCCTCGCTGGTTCCGGCGGCGATTTTCGGAAATACCGGCAGCATCGGCGTGCGGCTTTCGGCCATCACGGCGCAGCGCCGCGCGATCGCCAGCGTGTTGTCGCAGGTTTCCGGGAGATCGGCGAACAAGGCGCGCATCTCGGCGGCACTCTTGAACCCGTGCGCGCGGGTCACCCGCCGGCGCTCGCTCTCGGCGAGCAAGCGGCCCTCGGCGATGCAGAGCAGCGCGTCATGCGCCTCGAACATCGCTTCCTGGGCAAAAAAGCAATCATTGGTGGCGACCAGTGGCAGGCCGGCTGCGTCGGCCAGCGTGATCAGCCCGGGCTCGATCGCACGTTCGAGCGCCAAGCCGTGGCGATGCAGTTCGATCACCGCGCGATCGGGAAAAGCCTCGCTGATTTCGGCAAGCAGCGCTTCCGCAGCAGAGCGCTGCCCCTCGGCGAGGAGACGCGCGAGCGGTCCCGCGGTGCCGCCGGTGAGGAGAATGAGCCCCTCCGCATGCGCGGCGATGGTGGCGAGCGGCAATTGCGGCTTGAGCCCGGCCTCCGGGGTCAGAAAGCCGAGCGAGGAGAGCCGCTGCAAATTGGACAATCCCGCCGCGTCTTGCGCGAGCAGCACGATCGGATCGGGCGCGAGCCTGGGATTATCGGCGCGCGCGAGATTGATCTGGCAGCCGATGATCGGCTGCACGCCGGCTTTCGCGCAAGCCTGGCTGAATTCCAGCGCCCCGAACAGATTGCCGCTATCGGTGATCGCAACCGCCGGCATCGCGCCTGCGCGCGCGCATTCGGCGATCTTCTCCGCCTTGATCGCACCCTCGCTCAGCGAATAGGCGGAATGGACCCGGAGATGCACGAAATCAGCATGTGTCATAGCATCACCATCGTTCTTGCAGCGGCGGTGCCGAAGGCACTGCCGCAACGGGGGAAAGTTTTTTGGTTCTTTTTTTCAAAAAAGAACCCTTTCCCTTTCTTACATGGGCACGAGCCGTCCCTCGATGAGCGTCACGCGGCGATCCATGCGCGCCGCGAGATCGGGGTTGTGGGTCGCGATCAGGGCCGCGACCCCGCGCGCGCGCACCATATCGAGGAGGGCGGCGAACACCAGCTCGGCGGTCGCGACATCGAGATTGCCGGTCGGCTCGTCGGCGAGCAGAATCCGCGGCGCGTTGGCGAGCGCGCGCGCGATCGCGACCCGCTGCTGCTCGCCGCCCGAGAGCTTCCCCGGCAGATGATGGAGCCGCGCGCCGAGACCGAGCGCGGCCAGCAAATCACCGGCATGGCTTGCGGCGGCGCGGCGCGCGCGCCCCTTGATCATCTGCGGCAGGACGACATTCTCGAGCGCGCTGAACTCGCCGAGGAGATGATGAAACTGATAGACGAAACCGATGGTTTCGCTGCGGATCGCGCTCCGCTCGCCATCACCGAGCCGGCCCGCCGCCCGCCCGGCGATGAAAATCTCGCCCTCGTCCGGCTTTTCGAGCAGCCCGGCGAGATGCAGCAGTGTCGATTTGCCCGACCCCGATGGCGCGACCAGGGCGACGATCTCGCCGGCGGCGAGGGCGAGATCGACGCTGCGGAGAACCGGAAGCGGCCCGGCCTCGGTGCGGAAAATGCGCGCGACCCCCTGCATGGCGAGCGCCGTTCCCGGATCACTCATGGCGCAGCGCCTCGATCGGATCGGTGCGCGCGGCGCGCCAGCTTGGATAGAGTGTCGCCAGCAGCGAGAGCGCCAGCGCCATGACGATGATCTCGGTGACTTCGCCCCAATCGAGCCGCGCCGGCAGATGCGCGAGGTAATAGACTTCCGGATTGAACACCGAAACCCCGGTGACGCTCTCCACCCAATGCTGTAACGTTGCGATATTGAGACAAAAAACGACACCGAGCAGGGTTCCGATCAGCGTCCCGGCGACGCCGACGGAGGCGCCGCACATCAGAAAAATCCGCATCACCGCGCCACGCGGCGCGCCCAGCGTGCGCAGGACCGCGATATCGCGCGTCTTGTCCTTGACCATCATGATCAGCGAGGAAATGACATTGAACGCCGCGACCAGGATGATCAGTGTCAGGATCAGGAACATCACGTTCTGCTCGACCTCGACGGCGGTGAAGAAACTATCGTTGCTGTGCTGCCAGTCGATGATGCGGACAGGGGTATCGCCGAGCGTCGCGCGAACGGCGCGGACGACGGCGCCGACCGCCAGCGGATCGGCAACCCGCACCTCGATCTCGCTCACCGTCTGCGGCTCCTGGAAAAACACCTGCGCGTCAGTGAGCGGCAGAAACGCATAAGCCTGATCGTATTCGTTCATGCCGATCTGGAAAATCGCCACCACGCGATAGGCGCGGATGCGCGGCACCGTCCCGAACGCCGTCGCCGCGCCTTGCGGTGAGATCAGCGTGAGATTGTCGCCGACGGAGAGCCCGAGGCGCCGCGCCATCCCGGCGCCGATCGCGATCGCGTCGCCGGGCGCGAAATCGCCGAGCGAGCCCTCGAGCAGGTGATCGCTGACCGCGTGCAGCGCGAGCAGATCCTCCTTGCGGATGCCGCGGATGAGGCCGCCGGTCGCGGCGCCGCGCGGGCTTGAGACCAGAGCCTGGCCATCCACCACCGGGATCGCGGAGACGACATTGGGAATGCCGGCGATGCGCGCGGCAAGCGCCGCGTAATCGGCAAGACCACGCTCCGGCCCCTCGCTTTCGCTGGCATAAATGCCGAGATGGCCATTGAGGCCGAGAATACGGTTGAGCAGATCGACCTTGAAGCCGCCCATCACGCTCATCACGATGATCAGGGTCGCGACCCCGAGGGCGATGCCGATCAGCGAAAATCCGGCGATGACGGAGACGAAGCGCTCACCGCGGCGGGCACGGAGATAGCGGCCCGCGACCGCGCGCTCGAAAGCGTTGAACATGCTAGGCGCCGAGAAGTTTCGCGATCGCGGCGTCGGGCGAGACTTCTTCCCGCGCGCCATTCGCCCGCCGCTTGAGTTCGACCCTGCCGGCCGCGGCGCCGCGCGGGCCGACGATGATCTGCCAGGGATGGCCGAGGAGATCGGCATCGGCGAATTTCACCCCGGCGCGCTCCTCGCGGTCGTCATAGAGCGCGGCCGCGCCGAGGCGCGCGTAGATCTGTTCGCAAAGGCCATCGCAGGCGGCATCGCCGGGTTTGAGATTGAGGATGACGGCGCGAAACGGGGCGATGGCGTCGGGCCAGATGATGCCGGCCTCATCGTGCGAGGCCTCGATCACCGCGCCGACGAGGCGGCTCACGCCGATGCCGTAGCTGCCCATTTCGGGATGGAATTTCTGCCCGTCCGGCCCGGTCACGGTAAAATTCATCGGCTGGCTGTATTTGGTGCCGAAATGGAAAATATGCCCGACCTCGATCCCGCGTCCCTCGCGCCGGCGCGCGGGATCGAGTTTTGCCCAGGGTTCGGCATCGTGTTTTTCGTCGGTCGCGGCGTAGGGCGTCGTCATCATGTCATAGAACCGCGCGAGGTCGCCCTCCGAACGGATATCGAAATCACCGCTGGTATAGTCGATATCCTCGAACGCGGCGTCATAGAACACCTGGCTTTCGCCGGTCGCGGCGAGAATGATGAATTCATGGCTGAGATCACCGCCGATCGGCCCGGTATCGGCGGCCATCGGGATGGCGCGCAAGCCGAGCCGCTGGAACGTGCGCATGTAGGCGAGCATCATCCGCCGATAGCTGACCACCGCGCCGTGATGGTCGATATCGAAACTATAAGCATCCTTCATCAGGAATTCGCGCCCGCGCATGACGCCGAAACGCGGGCGCACCTCGTCGCGGAATTTCCACTGGATGTGATAGACGATCTGCGGCAGGGCGCGATAGGAATGCACCGATTGGCGGAAGAGATCGGTGATCATCTCCTCATTGGTCGGGCCATAGAGCAACTCACGCTGATGGCGGTCCTGGATGCGCAGCATCTCCTTGCCGTAGCCGTCATAGCGGCCGCTTTCGCGCCAGAGATCGGCCGATTGGATGGTCGGCATCAGCAATTCCTGGGCGCCGGCGGCGTCCTGCTCCTCGCGCACGATGCGGGCGATGTTGCTGAGCACGCGATAGCCGGCCGGAAGCCAGGCATAGATGCCGGCCGCGGTCTGGCGCACGAGGCCGGCGCGCAGCATCAGCCGGTGCGAGACGATCTGGGCCTCGGCCGGGGTTTCCTTGAGGGTGGGGAGCAGGGCGCGGGAGAGACGCATCGGTGATCGGGTCCATCTTGGCGGGTTGCGGCGCGGAGACTAGCGGCATCGATGCGATCCGGCCAGAGCGCGCGCTGAGCGGCGCGGGTTAAACCTATGTTCACCATCGCGCGGTATCCTTGCGACCATGACGATAGACGCGGACAACATGAGCGCCGATCACGTGCTCTCGGCCGGCATCGCGGCCTACCAGGCCGGCGACCGCACCGCCGCGGTCCGGCATTTCACCGCCGCCGCCGCCCTGATGCCAGAGGCGCCCGAGCCGCGCCTGCTGCTCGGCCATATCCATCGCGAAACCGGGGATCTCGCCGGTGCCGTCGCATGGCTCCGCGCCGGGCTCGCCTTCGGCCCCGATTTTCAGGGCGAAATCGGCCTCGGCTTCGCGCTCATGGGGCTCGGCCGGCCGGCGGAGGCCGAACTCGCGTTCCGCGCCGCGCTCGCCCTCGGCCCGGACGATGCCGATGCCAATTTCGGCCTCGGCAATGCGCTCTATGATCGTGGCCGTTTCCAGGAAGCGGTCGAAATCTACCAGCGCCTGCTCGCGCGCCGGCCGGATTTCGCCGATGCCTGGGCCAATTGCGGCAATGCCTTGCAGGCGCAGTGCCGGTTCGAGGACTCCCTGCGATACTACCGCGAGGCGATCGCGCTGGTGCCCGACCATCTCCACGCGCACTCCAATCTCTGCGGCGCGCTGTTCCATACGAGGCGCTATGACGAAGCCGTGGCGGCGGGCTCGGCCGCCATCGCCAAGGCGCCGGACTGGCCGATGGCCTATTCCAATCTCGCCGCCCCGCTCCGCGCCCTCGGGCGGTTCGATGACGCCATCAATGTCTGTTTCAAGGCGCTCGCGCTCAAGCCCGACTATGCCGAGGCCTATGTCAATCTCGGCGCGGCGCTGTTCGAGACCGGGCAGTTCGACAACGCGATCGCCGCCTCCAATATCGCCCTGCAATGCCGGCCCGATGACGTCCCGGCGCTCTGCAACCGTGGCGTTTCGCTCTACGGCCTCGGCCGGATCGAGGAATCGATCGCCGATTTTCGCCGCGCCCTGGCGCTGGAGCCCCAGAACCCCGAGCCGGCCTTCAATCTCGCCCTCGCGCTCCTGATGACCGGGACGGAGATGCGCGAAGGATTCGCGCTTTACGAGCGCCGCCTCGAACGCGCCGAGGCGCCCAAACGCGCGCTGCCCAAGCCACGCTGGCGGGGCGAGGACATCAGCGGCCGCACGATCCTCCTCCATGCCGAGCAAGGCCTTGGCGATACGCTGCAATTCGTCCGCTACGCGCCGCTGGTCGCGGCAAGTGGGGCGCGCGTCATCCTCGAGGTGCAGCCACCGCTCGCGCGGCTTTGCGCCGGCATGCCGGGGATCGCACAAGTGATCACCGCCGGCACGGCACTGCCCGATTTCGATCTCCATTGCCCGCTGCTCAGCCTGCCGCACGTGTTTGGGACGGATCTCGCGACCATCCCCGCCGCCATCCCCTATCTCGCCGCCGATCCCGCCCTGGTCAACCACTGGGCGACCCGCCTGCCGACCGGCCCAGTGGGTGGTGCGGGGCTCCGCGTCGGCCTCGTCTGGGCGGGGGAATCGCGGCCCGATCAGCCGAAATGGTTCCAGACCGACCGCCGCCGCTCGCTCGCGCTCGCCGCCCTCGCCCCGCTCGGCGCGGCGCCCGGCGTCACCTTCATCAGCCTCCAGAAAGGCCCACCGGCGGCACAGCTCGCGGACCCCCCCTTCGCGATCGCCAACCCGATGCCGGAGGTCACGGACTTCGCCGATACCGCGGCGCTCATCGCCGGGCTCGATCTCGTGATCTCGGTCGACACCTCGGTCGCCCATCTCGCCGGAGCGGTGGGAAAGCCGGTCTGGCTGCTGTCCCGTTTCGATGGCTGCTGGCGCTGGCTGCGTGAACGGAGCGACAGCCCGTGGTATCCAAAACTCCGCCTCTACCGCCAGCCGAGCCAGGGCAATTGGGCGCCGGTGATCACCGCCCTCACCTCCGATCTCGCGATCCTCGCCCGCCAGACATCAGACACCGCCGCCCGCGCCGCCTGATTACGCGGCGGTGCCGCCGACGGTCAGCGCCGCGAGCTTCAGCGTCGGCTGGCCGACGCCGACCGGAACCCCCTGGCCGTTCTTGCCGCAGGTGCCGATCCCGGGGTCGAGCGCCATGTCATCGCCGATCATCTCCACCTTGGTCAGCGCCTCCGGCCCATTGCCGATCAGCGTCGCCCCCTTCACCGGCGCGGTCACCTTGCCGTCCTCGATCAGATAGGCTTCGGAGGCCGAGAACACGAATTTGCCGGAGGTGATGTCCACCTGCCCGCCGCCGAAATTCACCGCGTACAAGCCGCGCTTGACCGAGCGGATCATTTCCTCGGCGGTATTGTTGCCACCCAGCATGATGGTGTTGGTCATGCGCGGCATTGGCGCATGGGCATAGGATTGGCGGCGGCCATTGCCGGTCGGGCGCATGCCCATCAGACGCGCGTTCTGGCGATCCTGCAGGTAGCCGGTGAGGATGCCGTCCTCGATCAACACCGTCCGCCCGCTCGGCGTGCCCTCGTCATCGACGGTGAGGCTGCCGCGGCGATCGGGCAGGGTTCCGTCATCGACCACGGTGACGCCGGCTGCCGCGATGCGCTGGCCGAGGAGGCCGGCGAAGGCGGAGGTTTTCTTGCGGTTGAAATCCCCCTCCAACCCATGGCCGATCGCCTCATGCAGCAAAATTCCCGGCCAGCCGGCGCCGAGCACGACAGGCATCTCGCCGGCCGGCGCCGGGCGGCTCTCGAGATTGACCAGCGCCTGGCGCAACGCCTCGTCCACCGCCGCCCGCCAGGTGTCCTCGCCGGTGACGCGGCCATAATCGAAGCGCCCGCCGGTGCCGAAGCTCCCGGTCTCCCGCCGGCCGCCGCTTTCCACCACCACCGCGACATTGAGCCGCACCAGCGGGCGGAGATCGGCGACCCGGCGGCCATCGGGGCGAAGAATCTGCACCGCCTGCCACTCCCCGGAGAGCGAGGCCATCACCTGCTTGACCCGCCCGTCCTTGCCGCGGGCATAAGCATCGATCGCGCCAAGGAGCCGCGCCCGCGCCTCGAACGGCATCAGCAGCAGCGGATTGGCCTCGTCATAGAGCCGCGCATTGCTGCCCGCCGGCGGCGCGGCGGCGCGGCCGCCATGCCCGGCGGCGACCGCTTGGACGGTCTCGGCGGCGCGACGCAACGCCCCCTCGCTGATCTCGCCGGCATGGGCATAGCCGGTCGCGGCGCCGGCGACGGCGCGGAGCCCGAAGCCGAGCGCGGTATCGAAGCCGGCGGCGCGGATATGCCCGTCATCGAGGCTGACCTGCTCGCTCTCGCGATATTCGAGGAATAATTCGCCGTCATCGGTCCCGGCGAGCGCTTCGGCGGTGAGGCGTTCGGCGGTATCACGGTCGAGAACGGCCTCGGCGCGCTCGAAAAACAGACGGTCGGTGGTGGCGAGCGGGGTCATGGCACATCCTTCCGGAGATCGGGCACGCGCAGGACATAGACGGTGAAAAGCGACGCGGTGAGCGCCAACACCGCGCCGGCCTGATGGAGAACCGCCAGCGGCGCCGGAACGACCAGCAGAAGCGTGGTCACGCCGAGCAAAAATTGCAAGAAAATTACACCACCGAGCGCCGCCAGCGCGCGCCGCGCCAGGGGCGAAAGCCGCGCCCGCTGTCCGCTCGCGGCGACGAGCGTCAGCAGCGCGGCGAGCAGCGCGAGAGAGGCGAGCAGCCGGTGATCGAACTGCACGGCGGCGATGTTTTCGTCGAAATTGCGCCAAATTGGCGAAAGACGCGCATAGCCCACCGGCACCAGATGCCCGTCCATGAGCGGAAACGTGTTGTAATCGAGCCCGGCATGCAGCCCGGCGACGAAACCGCCGGCGAGAATGGTGAGCGCGACGAGCGCCAGCGTCAGCCGCGCCCCGGCTCGGACCAGCACCACCCGCGCGCCCGCCGGGTCGGGAATCAGCTCGGAAAACGCCGTCCACAGCACGGCGGCATAGAGCGCCAAAGCGAGGCCGAGATGGATCACGAGGCGCGCCGGCGCCACCGCCGTGCTGTCGGGAAAAAATCCCGAGGCGACCATGAACCATCCGATCGCGCCTTGCAGCCCGCCGAGCACGAAAATCCCGAGGAGCCGCGCAACCAGGCGCCGCGCCAGCCACCCCCGCCACCAAAAGACGACGAGGGGGAGAAAAAACGCGACCCCCATCAGCCGCCCCCACAGCCGGTGCGTCCATTCCAGCCAGAAAATATGCTGGAACCCGGCGAGATCCATGCCCTCGTGCAGCAGGTGGTATTGCGGGATCTGGCGATAGAGCGCGAATAGCCGCCGCCACTCGGCACCCGAAAGCGGCGGCACGACGCCGGCCAGCGGCGCCCATTCCATGATCGAGAGCCCGGAGCCGGACACCCGCGTGGCGCCGCCCAAAACCACCATCACCCCGATCATCGCCGCGATCACCAGCAGCCAGAGGCCAACCGCGCGCCGCGCCGGCGACGCCTCGCGCCAGAACACGTTCATGCCCGGGCCGCGAGCAGCGCCAGCGCCTCGGCGCACATCACCGCCGGCGTTTGCGCCGCATCGACCACCAGCGGCCCCTCCGCAGCATCTGGCGGCTCAAGCGTCGCGAACTGGCTCGCCAGCAGCGCCGGCGACATGAAATGCCCGCGCCGCGCCGCCAGCCGCGCCGCGACCACGGCCTCAGACGCCCGGGGATAGATCAGCGCGACGTCCGCGCCGCGCCCGCCGATGGGGCCGAGCAAGACCGGGCCAAGCAAACGGTCGCGATAGGCGCGCTTGAGCGCCGAACAGGTGACGATCCCGCCCCCGCCCGCCGCAAGCCGCGCCGCGATCCAGGCGCCGATACGATCGAGCCAGGGCGCGCGGTCTTCGTCCGAAAGCGCGATCCCGGCCGCCATTTTCGCGACATTCTCCGGCGAATGCAGCGCATCCCCCTCCTGAAACGGCCAACCGAGGGCCGCCGCCAGACACTCCGCCAGCGTCGTCTTGCCGACGCCGGAAACCCCCATGATCAGAACGACGACAGGGCGCATGGAGTCCAGTAATCCATCAAAAAGGGGAAAGAAAACTTCTTTTTCTGAAGAAAAAGAAGCAAAAAGACTTTCCTACTCACCGCGCGCAAGACGCCTGACCCCGGTTTCCTCGGCGAGCAGGACGAGATCGGCGCGGCCGAGGAAGAACCCGGTCTCGACGACGCCGACGAGGCGGCGGAGCGCGTCATCGAGCGGCGCGGGGTCGGGCACCGCGCCGAAATCGCAATCGAGGATGAGATTGCCGCCATCGCTGCGATAGGGCACGCCATCGGCCGCGAAGCGCAGCCGCGGAGCGCCGCCGAGAGCCTCGATCTTGCGCGAAGTCGCCTCCCAGCCGAAGGGAACCACCTCCACCGGAACGATGCCCGAAAGCGTCTCCACCAGCTTGCTCGCATCCGCCATGATCACCAGCCGGCGCGCGGCATCGGCGACGATTTTTTCGCGCAACAACGCGCCGCCGAGGCCCTTGATCAGATCGAGACCGTCGCGGGTGATCTGGTCGGCGCCGTCGATCGCGAGGTCGATCGCCGTCTCCTGCGCAAAATCGGTGAGCGGAATGCCCGCCGCCCGCGCGGCCAGAGCGGTACGCTCGGAGGTCGGGATGCCGCGCACGCGAAGCCCCTCGGCTTTGATCCGCTCGCCGAGCAGGGTGATCATGAACGCGGCCGTCGAGCCGGTGCCGAGCCCGAGCACCATGCCATCGGCGATTTCCGCCACCGCCGCCGCCGCCGCCCGCCGCTTCAAGCACTCGTGATCCATGCGTGTCCACCCCCGCAAGCGGCCCGCGGCCGCCATTCCACCGCCTCATCTGCCCCCGTGCCGAAGGCGAGGCAAGAGGGGGCGAGGCGGCGGCGCTCTTGAGCGTGGCGGCCCAAGGGGTAATCTCCAGGGGTAATCTCTCCCCCTCCCGGCGCGGCGTTTTGTGAAAGTATCGAACATGACCAATCCCCTGGCCCAGCTTCCCGCCCTCGGCCAATCGGTCTGGCTCGATTTCGTGAGCCGCCCATTGCTGGAGAAGGGCGAATTGCGGCGCCTGATCGCCGAGGACGGCATCCGCGGCGTCACCTCCAACCCCTCGATCTTCGAAAAAGCGATCGCCCATTCCACCGATTACGACGCCGATCTCGCGGCATGCGTGCGCGCCGCCGATCGCGACGTCGACGCCTTGTTCGAGCATCTCGCCATCGCCGATATCCGCATGGCCGCCGATCAGTTGCGCCCGGTCCATGACCAGACCAAGGGCGTCGACGGCTATGTCAGCCTCGAGGTGTCGCCCTATCTCGCGATGGACACCGAGGGCACGATCGCCGAGGCGCGGCGGCTCTGGCGCGCCGTCGAGCGCCCCAATCTGATGATCAAGGTGCCCGGCACCGCGCCCGGCGTCTCGGCGATCCGGACCCTGATCGGGGACGGCATCAACGTCAATGTCACCCTGCTGTTCTCGGTCGCCGCCTATGAAGCCGTGGCCGAGGCCTATCTCGCCGGGCTGGAGGCGGCGAATGCTGGCAGGCGCGACATCGCGCGCATCGCCTCCGTCGCCAGCTTCTTCGTCAGCCGCATCGACGCGGCGGTCGAACGCGAGGTTGCCGAGCGGCTGAAAACCGCGCGCGGCGCCGAGGCCGAGGCGCTGCGCGGCCTCGACGGCAAGGTCGCGATCGCCAACGCCAAACGCGCCTATCAGCGCTACCAGACCCTGATCACGAGCCCGCGCTGGAAAAAACTCGTGGCCAAGGGGGCGCGGCCGCAGCGCCTGCTCTGGGCCTCCACCGGCACCAAGAGCAAGCATCTTCCGGACACGCTCTATGTCGATGAACTGATCGGGCCGGAGACGGTCAACACCATGCCGCCGGCGACGATGGACGCGGTGCGCGACCACGGCCACGCCAAGATCACCCTGACGCACGATGTCGCCGGCGCCGAGGCGGTGCTGGCGACGCTGGCGCGCGTCCATATCTCGCTCGATGCGATCACCGAGGAACTGGTCGCCGATGGCGTGCGGCGCTTCGCCGATGATGCCGACAAACTCTTCGCCGCCGTCGCCCGCCGCCGCGCCGAGGTGCTGGACGGCACGGCGCCGCGCCAGACGATCACCCCCGGCCCGGACGCCGAAATCTTCGCCGCCGAGAGCGAGCGCTGGCGCGAGGAGGGGCTGATCCGCCTCCTGTGGCGGCGCGATTCGGCGCTCTGGACCGGCGCCGACGAGGATCAATGGCTCGGCTGGCTGGACGCCATCGCCGCCGGCGAGGCGGCTCTCCCGGCGCTCGGCGCGTTCAGGGCCGATCTCGCCAAGGCCGGGTTCACCGACATCGTGCTCCTCGGCATGGGCGGCTCCAGCCTCGGCGCCGAAGTGCTGGCGACGACGCTCAAGCCCGCGGCCAAGGGGCCGCGCTTTCACATGCTCGATTCCACCGACCCGGCCCAGATCGCCGCCCTCGAAGCGGCGATCACGCTCGAAACCACGCTCTTCATCGTCGCCAGCAAGTCCGGCGCGACCCTCGAGCCGGAGCTGATGCGGCGCCATTTCTTCGCCCGCGCCGGCGATGCCAAGCAGTTCGTCGCCATCACCGATCCCGGCTCGGCGCTCGAGAAAATCGCCAAGGCCGATGGCTACCGCGCGATTTTCCCCGGCGAGAAGACGATCGGCGGGCGCTATTCGGTGTTGTCCCATTTCGGCCTGGTGCCGGCGGCGGCGCTCGGGCTCGATGTCGCGCGCCTGCTCACGCTTGCCAGGCAAATGCAGCATGGAAGCGGCGCGAGCGTGCCGCCGGACGAAAATCCCGGTGTCGCGCTCGGCGTTTTTCTCGGCATCAACGCCCGCGCCGGGCGCGACAAGGTGACACTCATCGCCTCTCCCGGGATCAAAGCGATCGGCGCCTGGCTCGAGCAATTGCTCGCCGAATCGACCGGCAAGCACGGCCACGGCCTGATCCCGATCGCCAATGAGCCGCCGGTCGCGCCCGAGGAGTACAGCACCGATCGGGTCTTCGCCTATCTCGCGCTGGACGGCGCCGCCGATCCCGCGCAACAGCGCCTGGTCGCCGCCCTCGAGGCGATGGGCCGGCCGGTCGCGCGTCTCCGCGTGCCCTCGCCCGACCATATCGGCCAGGAATTTTTCCGCTGGGAGATCGCGACCGCGGTCGCCGGCAATATTCTCGGCATCAATCCCTTCGATCAGCCCGATGTCGAGGCGAGCAAGATCAAGACAAGGGCGCTCACCGAAGATTTCGAGAAAACCGGCGCATTTTCCGAAACCGCGCCGCTGCTCCGCGACGGCGCCATCGCGCTTTACGCCGATCCCGCGAACGCGCGCGCGCTTGCGGGCGCGAAGACGCTTGCCGATGCGCTCGCCGCCCATTTTGCCCGCGCCAAACCCGGCGATTATGCCGCGATCCTCGCCTATATCGCGCGCAACCCGGCGCATGAGGCGGCGCTCGAGGGCCTCCGCCGAACCATTCTCGCGGCCAAGAAAATCGCGACCTGCCTCGGCTTCGGCCCGCGCTTTCTGCACTCCACCGGCCAGGTTTACAAAGGCGGGCCGAATTCCGGGATTTTCCTGCAAATCACCGCGTCCGACGCCAACGACATCGCGATCCCGGGTCAGCGCGCCACGTTCGGGATCGTCAAGGCGGCGCAGGCTTTGGGCGATCTCGGCGTATTGGTCGAGCGCCACCGGCGGGTTCTTCGCCTTCATATCGGCGGCGATCTCGGATCGGGGCTCGCCGCCCTCGATACCGCCCTGATGCGCGCGCTCGAAACGAAATCTTAAGGAAAAAACATCATGAAACTGGGCATCATCGGGCTTGGCCGGATGGGCGCGAACATCGCCCGGCGGCTGATGCGCGCGGGCCATCAGGTCGCCGTCTTCGATCTCTCCACCGACGCGATCGCTTCCCTCGAGACGGACGGCGCCGAGGGCGCGACCTCGCTCGCGGCACTCGCCGAGGCGCTCGCGCCGCCGCGCATCGCCTGGGTGATGCTGCCGGCCGGCCACATCACCGAGGAGACCATCGCCAGGCTCGGCGAGGTTTTCGCGAAAGACGACATCGTCATCGATGGCGGCAACACCTATTTCAAGGACGATGTCCGCCGCGCCGGCGAGTTGCAAAAGCGCGGCCTCCATTACGTCGATGTCGGCACCTCGGGCGGTGTCTGGGGGTTGGAGCGTGGATTTTGCATGATGATCGGCGGCGAGACGCCGATCATCGAGCATCTCGACCCGATTTTCCGCGCGCTTGCGCCTGGCGCCGGCGATGCGCCGCGGACGCCGGGGCGGCAGAACTTCGACCCGCGCGCCGAACAAGGCTACATCCATGCCGGGCCGGCCGGGGCCGGGCATTTCGTCAAAATGGTGCATAACGGCATCGAATACGGGCTGATGCAGGCCTATGCCGAGGGCTTCGACATTCTCCGCCATCGCGCCTCCGACGCCTTGCCCGCAGGCGAACGTTTCACCCTCACCCTCCCCGATATCGCCGAGGTCTGGCGCCGGGGCAGCGTGATTTCGTCCTGGCTCCTCGATCTCACCGCGGCGGCGCTCGCCAAAAATCCCGATCTTTCGCATTTTGCCGGCCATGTCGCCGATTCCGGCGAGGGCCGCTGGACGATCGAGGCGGCGATCGACGAGGCGGTGCCGGCGAACGTGCTCTCCGCCGCCCTCTATGCCCGGTTCCGCTCGCGCGAGGAGGAAAGCTTCGCCGACAAACTGCTTTCCGCCATGCGTTACGGCTTCGGCGGCCATGTCGAAACGCCCGGGACATGATGACGCCGGCCCGCATCGCCGCCGATCGCGACGCGCTGGCGACAGAGATCGCCGATTGGTTCGCCGCCCGCGTCGCCGCGGCGGCGGGGAGGCTGCGCGTTGCCTTGAGCGGCGGGGCGACGCCGCGCGATCTGTTCGCGAAGCTCGCGGCGCCGCCGTATCGGGAGGCAATTCCCTGGGCGCGCGTCGAGCTGTTCTGGGGTGATGAGCGCTTCGTGCCCGCAGACCACCCCGAGAGCAATTACGGCATGACGCGGCGGGCGCTCCTCGATCACATCGCCATTCCGGCGGCGAACATCCACCCGATCCCGACCGACGGCACGCCCGATGAGGCGGCATCGCGCTACGAGGCGCTCCTCCGCGAGGTTTATGGCGCCGAGACGCTCGACCCCGCCCGGCCGCTGTTCGACATCGTCTTTCTCGGCCTCGGCGAGGATGGCCACACCGCGTCCCTGCTCCCCGGCCAGGCGGTGCTCGCCGAGCGCCGGGCCTGGGTCGCCGCCGTCACCCAAGGGCGGCCCGAGACGCGCATCACCCTGACCTATCCGGCGTTGGAGAGCAGCCGCCACGTGGCCTTTCTGGTTGCCGGCGCGAGCAAGGCGGCGATCTGCCGCGCCGTGCGCGAGGGCCGCGCCGACGTGCCGGCGGCGCGCCTTCACCCGGCCGGCGAGACGCTCTGGTTCCTCGATCGCGCCGCCGCCTCTTGACCGGACCCTTCCCCCTCGCGACAGTCGGCGCGCTTCGGGCGCGGGAGGATGGGATGACGGGGTGGGCGCGGCTAGGGTTGGGGATCGCCGGAATCGTATTCGCTTGCGCCGGCCCAGCGCTGGCACAGGCCAAGGACACGCTCACGCTCGGGATGGTGCTGGAGCCGCCGGGGCTCGACCCCACCGCCGGCGCCGCCGCCGCGATCCGCGAGGTGGTCTATGCCAATGTCTTCGAGGGTCTGACGCGGATCGACGGCGAAGGCCACGTCGTGCCCGGCCTGGCCGCCTCGTGGACGATGTCGCCGGACGGCAAGACCTACCGCTTCGCGCTCCGCCCCCATGTCACTTTCCATGACGGCACCCAATTCGACTGCGCGATCGTGAAATTTTCC
>JAKCCP010000182.1 GCA_021841985.1 Pseudomonadota bacterium
AATCGCGAGGTTCACTACCAGCCTGGCCACAACCACAGTTCGATGGGTGAGACCAAGGAGGCTGATGGAAAATGGCTCGTCTCCCTCAACAAATTCTCGAAGGATCGGTTCCTTCCGGTTGGCCCGCTTCACCCCGAAAACGATCAGCTCATAGACATATCAACCGGCAAGATGGATCTTGTCGCCGATCACCCGGCTTTCGCCGAGCCGCATGACATGATCATCGTGCATCGTTCTAAGGTGAATACGTTGCAAGTCTGGAAGCGGGACGACCCGATGTGGGACGATATCCGCAAGCAGGCGGAAAAGGACGGTGTCAAGCTCGAGGAGGCGGCCAATATCATCCGCGACGGCAACAAGGTGCGGGTCTATATGCACTCCAACGCGCCGGAATACAGCTTGAACAAGATAGAGGTGAACGAGGGCGACGAGGTGACGATCACCATCACCAATATGGATGACATCGAGGATCTGACGCATGGATTCACCATCACGAGCTACGGCGTGATGATGGAAATCTCGCCGCTGCAAACGTCCTCGGTGACCTTCATCGCCGACCGCCCTGGCGTTCACTGGTATTATTGCCAGTGGTTCTGCCATGCCCTGCACATGGAGATGTCCAACCCGATGATCGTCCATCCGAAAGCGGTGTGATCATGTCCCGCGCGCGTCTTCGGCTGTTTGGTTTCGCCGTCGTGCTTTTGGCGACAGTCGAAGCGCGCGCGGCGACGCTCCTCATTTCCCCCGGCGATGGCCTGCAAGCGGCCATCGCCCAGGCTGCGCCTGGCGATGTTCTCGTTCTCGCGTCGGGGATTTATCGTGGCGCCGTGAAGATAGCGACCTCGCGTCTAACGCTGGAAGGAAAAGCTGGAACCATCATCGACGGCGAAGGCAAGGGCAGCACGATCACCCTTGCCGCCTCGGATATTGCGCTCCATGGGCTCACCATCCGCAACTCCGGCGTCGATATTTTGGCAAAAGAGTCCGGCGTTTTCATTGGCCCCGGGGCGGATCGGGCCGTTGTTACGGATAACCGGTTCATCGACGACGTAGTGGGCGTTTTTCTCGATAGCGTCTCTGATATCCGGGTGCAGCACAATCAGTTCGGGGGACTGCGTCGAGTCAGAATGAGTGAGCGCGGGCCAGGTGTCGCGGTCTATGGCGTACACAACGCACGAATCTTGGATAACGATTTTCGTTACGGTCGCGATGGCGTATTTGCCGTGACTAGCGCGGACGTCACCGTCGGCGGCAATCAATTTCACGATCTCCGTTTCGCCGTGCATTTCATGTACACCAATAATAGCTCGGTTTTCGATAACACTTCCGTCGGCAACGATATCGGCTACGCGATGATGTATTCCGACCATCTCGAACTCAACGGCAACGTTTCTGACGGAGACCGCGAACACGGTTTGCTGTTCAACTACGCGAATGACGGCCGCGTGAATGGCAATGTCGTCCGTGATAGTGAAAAATGCGTCTTCATATACAACGCCAACAAAAACCGATTCGTTGAAAACTGGTTCGAGAACTGTGGCATCGGTATACATTTCACCGCCGGTTCAGAGGGCAATGCCCTCGTCGGCAATGCGTTCATCGACAACCGCACGCAGGTCAAATATGTCGGCACCCGCTTCCTCGATTGGGCGGAGAATGGGCGCGGCAATTACTGGAGCGACAATCCCGCTTTCGATCTGCGGGGGCGCGGCATCGCCGACACCGCCTATCGCCCCAATGATATCGTTGACCAGGTGGTCTGGCGCGCGCCGGCCGCGAAATTGCTGCTCAACAGCCCCGCCGTCGAGGTGCTGCGCTGGGCGCAGGCGGCGTTTCCGGCGCTCCATCCCGGCGGCGTCATCGACAGCGCGCCGCTGATGACCCCCATCCGCCCACCGGCGCTCGCACGCCTCGACCATGCAGCAGCGGGAGACGCCAGGCCATGATCCCGCGCAGCATCGTGCTCGAACACGTCACCAAATCCTTCGGCCAGCAAGCGGCCGTGCGTGACGTCGATCTCGCCTTCGCGCCGGGGGAATGTATCGGGCTCGTCGGCCATAACGGCGCCGGGAAAACCACGCTGATCAAGCTGATGCTCGGGCTTCTGCGCCCCGATGCCGGCCATGTCAGCGTGCTCGGCGCGGATCCCGCCGGGCATAAATCTGCCCAGACGAGGCGTGTGATCGGATATCTTCCGGAAAATGTCGCGCTCTATCCCGCGCTCACCGGAGAGGAGACGCTCATTTTCTATGCCCGTCTGAAAGGGGTTGCATCCTCGGCGGCGCGGCCGCTGCTCGCGCGGGTCGGGCTTTCGGCGGAGGCCGTCCGGCGGCCGGTCCGCACCTATTCCAAGGGCATGCGTCAGCGTCTCGCACTCGCGCAGGCCATGCTCGGGGCCCCGCGTGCGTTGCTGCTCGACGAGCCGACCACAGGCCTCGATCCGGCGCTCCGTCAGAGCTTCTACGAAATCCTCCACGATTTGCGCGATCGTGGCGCAACCGTTTTGTTGTCTTCGCATCAACTCGCGGAGCTGGAGGGTGAGGTGGACCGCGTGGTGGTGATGAACCAGGGCCGCAAGATGGCTGATGGTGATCTGCTGCATTTGCGTCGGCTCGCGGGCGTCACGCCACGATTGCGCATCCGCCTGACGAGCACGGACGCGTCCCCGCCGATGGGCTGGCGGCCGGTTGCGGGTGGCATGTGGGAAATACCCGCCGCCGAGGAGGAGATCGCTGGCCGGCTTCGCGCGCTTCCGGTCGATGTCGCGATGGTCGAAATCCTCAGGCCCACGCTCGATGACATCTATGCGGCGTTTCTGCGGCGCCCGGAGGATGCGGCATGAACGCCATTCTCATCATTGCCGGCAAGGAGATTCGCGATGGGCTTCGCAACCGCTGGGTGATGGCGATCACCGCGCTGCTCGCCCTATTCGCGCTCACCCTCGCGTTTCTCGGCGCCGCGCCAACCGGCGCCGTGCGTGTCGGCGCGCTGACCGTTACCGTCGTCAGCCTCTCCAGCCTGTCGATTTTTCTTCTGCCTTTGGTCGCGCTGTTGCTGTCCTTCGATGCCATCATCGGTGAGTTGGCGGGAGGCA
>JAKCCP010000180.1 GCA_021841985.1 Pseudomonadota bacterium
CGATCTAGACGCGCAACCACCGGCGGGCCGGCGACGAACATGGCGGAAGACGTCGTCATCACCGAATAATGGCTCGCCGCGAGCCGCGCCGCCCCGAGCCCGGCGACCGAGCCGAGCCCGAGTGCGACCACCGGCACCACCGCCAGGCTCGCCGTCGTCAGGTAAAATCCATAGGCCGAATTCACCCCGCCCGGGAGATTGGCGCGCCCCGTGGTCTCGATCGTCTTGACCGAGCCGCCGCCGCCCGATCCCTCGATCAGCCGAATGATCGGCAGGCGGAATTCCATCGCCATGCGCTCGGCCATTTGCGGCTTTTCGCGGATCGTCGCATCCGCCGAGCCGCCGCGCACGGTGAAATCATCGCCGACGATGACCACCGGGCGCCCGGCGACGGTGCCGCGCCCGAAAACGCAGTTCGACGGCGTGAAGCCGGCGAGTTGGTTATTCGCGTCATAGCTCGCGCGCCCGGCGATGGCGCCGATTTCATGGAAACTGCCGGGATCGAGACAGGCCTCGATCCGCTCGCGCACATCGAGGCGCCCGGCTTCGTGCTGGCGCGCGACCTTCTCCGCCCCACCCAGCGCCCGCGCCAGGGCCTCGCGCCGGCGCAATTCGTCAAGCTCGGGTTGCCACGTCATCGCCTCGCTCCCTGCTCCCTTATTCGGTTATTCTTGCGCCCACCCCGCTTGCGGGGACGAAATCTACGCCTCCGCGAGCCGCGCCGCCTGATCCTCGGCGGCGAGCGCGTCGATGATGTCGTCCAACTCGCCGGCCATGATCCGATCGATCTTGTGCAGCGTGAGATTGATGCGGTGGTCGGTGACGCGGCCTTGGGGAAAATTATAGGTGCGGATGCGCTCGCTGCGGTCGCCGGTGCCGACCTGGGCGCGGCGATCGGCGGCGCGGGTGGCGTGCGCGCGCGCGCGTTGTTGTTCGTAAAGTCGGGCGCGCAAAATCTTCATCGCCTTGGCGCGGTTCTTGTGCTGGCTCTTCTCGTCCTGCATCGTGACCACGATGCCCGAGGGCAGATGGGTGATGCGGACCGCGCTTTCGGTTTTGTTGACATGCTGGCCGCCGGCGCCGGAGGCACGATAGACATCGATGCGGAGATCGGACTCGTTGATCGCGACATCGACCTCCTCGGCCTCGGGAAGAACGGCGACGGTGACGGTCGAGGTATGGATGCGCCCCTGGTTCTCGGTCGCCGGCACGCGCTGGACGCGATGGACACCGGAGTCGTATTTCAGGCGCGCGAACACCGAGCGCCCGGTGATCTCGGCGATCCCTTCGCGGAGCCCGCCGAGTTCGGTCGCGGCGTAGTCGAGGATGTCGAAGCGCCAGCCACGCCCTTCGGCATAGCGCTGATAGGTGGTGAAAAGCTCGGCGGCGAAGAGGGCCGCCTCGTCACCGCCGGCGGCGGGGCGGATTTCAAGAATGGCGGCGCGCTCGTCGGCGTCATCGCGCGGCAGCAACGCGATCTGGATCTCGCGCATGAGCGCCGGAATGCGGGCATCGAGGGCGGCGAGTTCGGCCTCGGCGAGCGGGGCGAGTTCGGGGTCGGCGCGCAGCGACGCGGCCTCGGCGCGCGCCTGCTCGGCGACGCGGAGATCGTTGATGCGCGCGACCAGCGGCGCCAGCTCGGCGAGTTCTTTCGACGCCTGGCCGAATGCCTCGCCCCCGAGCCCCTGGGCCAGCGCCGCGCGCAGCTCGTCGGCCCGCGCCTCGATGCGGTCGAGTTTCGGGTCGAGGGTCAAGCGCCGCCTGCGAGCAGTTTTTTCACGTGCATGACGACATCTGCGGGCGCGAAATGAGAAGTCTGCTCACGCCGACGGAGATCGCGCACGACGATGGCATTTTTCTCCACCTCGTCGCTGCCCAGTAAAATCGCGGCCGGCGCCGCGATCTTATTGGCGCGCTCCAGACCCCGTTTGAGGGCGGGATAATAATAAAACTCCGTCACGATCCCGGCGTTGCGCAGCGTCTGGGTGACGGCGAACGCATCATCGGCGAGAGAATCTTCGGCATGGAGGACGAAAACCGGCGCCGGGGCCGGTGGCGGCGCGGCCAGCAGCATCGCGAGGCGTTCGATCCCGGCGGCGAAGCCGACGCCGGGGATCTCCGGCCCGCCCATCTCCTTCACCAGCGCCTCGTAATGGCCGCCGGCCATCACCGTGCCCTGCGCGCCGAGCCGCTCGGTGATGAATTCGAACGCCGTCAGGCTGTAATAATCGAGGCCGCGCACGATGCGCGGATTTTCGACGAAGGGCACGCGAGCCGCGGCCAGCGTTCTTCTGACCCCTTCATGGAACTGGTGTGCGAAATCGCTCAGATGATCGCCAATCCGTGGCGCATCGGCGATGATCGCGCGGTCTTTCGCATCCTTGCTGTCGAGGATACGAAGCGGGTTTTTTTCCAGCCGCATCTGGCTCTCGGCCGAGAGATCGCCCGCGAATTTGCCAAAATATTTGACCAGCGCCTCGCGATAGCGCGCCCGGCTTTCGTCATCGCCGAGCGTGTTGATCTCCAACCGCACCCCCTCGGCGATGCCGAGGGCGCGCAGAATGTGATGGCCGCAGGCGATCACCTCGGCATCGGCAACCGGATTGTGAGGCCCGAGTAATTCCACGCCGATCTGGTGAAACTGGCGAAACCGCCCCTTTTGCGGCCGCTCATAGCGGAACATCGGCCCGGCATAGAACACGCGCTGCGGCAGGGTCTGGGTCAACCCATTGGAGACCAGCGCCCGGCACACCCCGGCCGTTCCCTCCGGGCGGAGCGTGAGCGAGTCGCCGCCGCGATCGGCGAAGGTGTACATCTCCTTGGTGACGACATCGGAGGTCTCGCCGAGGGTGCGGGCGAAGACCGCGGTATCCTCGAAAATCGGCGTCGCCCATTCCTCGAACCCGTAGCGTCCGGCGATGTCGCGCGCGGTATCGGTGACGAAACGGTGCCGGCGCTGTTCGTCGCCGATCAGGTCATGGGTGCCGCGCGGCGGTTGCAGGCGCGGCATTTATTCCGCCGCCTGTTTCGGCGCCACCGCCAGCGCGGCGGCCTTGGCCTCGACCAGATCGACGATGTGTTCGA
>JAKCCP010000116.1 GCA_021841985.1 Pseudomonadota bacterium
GATGCGGCCAATCGATAAACCCGTACATTTAATGTGCGTAAGTTCAAACCCCATGTGGTGAAATCGGTAGACACAAGGGACTTAAAATCCCTCGCCTAACGGCGTGCCGGTTCGATTCCGGCCGTGGGGACCATGCAGCATAGAGAGACTCCAGAAATGGAGTCTCTCTTTTTTCGTTTAAAGACCGACAGTATCTGATTTACCGCACCACTGGACTCGTCCTTCGGTCAGAAAGAAGTGACTCTTGCAGCCGGCCAAACGGTTGACGGATGGACAAAGCGTAACCGTTTTGTCGGTATCGATTAACCACGACCAGTTAGGTTTTGACGCTTTAATGAGGTTAAGACGTAGGCGATCTCCGCATCCGCAGGGACACGACAAAACGGCTAACTCTTCAATCCTGCGGAACCATTACCACTGACCTCCAACAATACTAGCCAAGTGTCTGCGCGAAGCCTGATAGTCGTTGAGTAACGACACCTTACGCCAGACTTTATTCAGATGGTCTTCGTAGTTCTGTTGCGCATCTGAATAACTGTCAACTATTTCTTTGTACCGGCCCAACTCTTGACCGGCATAGATTTCGCCCTTGTCCATCTTAACGACATTGGTGACGTAGATATACGCTTTCGTGGCATATTCAACCAGTTTGGCAAAGTGCTGATAGGAGGCTGTCTGTAGATGTGAAAATTGAGAGTCGTTTTCAAGCATACAACGGAGGTATACGTTGATCGGAAGAGCCATGTTGTCTTGGATAAGAACGGTGTTCTCGCCGACTAAAGATACGTACGCTGTAGATACTTGTGGGATGGGGGACATAGCGGCCATTACACCGCTTACTGCATCCTGCATCACGCTGGAGTTTCTCAATCCCATATTGGTGGCGCCCATCAAGGAGCCTTCGCCATAGGAGACAGACAGGGCTCGCGTAATGGCACGACCACCCGTCATGGTTTTGGGAATAGTGTAGAAAACATTAAACGCATCGATGCGGTTTTGCGGCAGTCCGAGCAACGGAATAGTGGCTTCTGTTCCGCCTACCAGATTGCAGTCCACCATCACGCGTTCTTCAATGATCTTGGTTCGAATGATGGAATCCATCGAAACAGGCAATCGGGCGTTGTAGTTTTCAAACGCAATGAAGGTCTTTTGCAAGATCTCTACAGGAATGACTCGTTTGATGAAAGCAATCGAGTATGAAATAGGGTTCGACATCGTTTGAACTCCTTCGTCGTTCACAAAATTGGAGTTGTAGCATGGCTAAAGTACACATTTATGGTTGCGGTGGGATGGGCACAAACGTGGTGTCGATCTATCGCAATGCCGAGCAAGAACCGAACATGCCTGAATTGGCAGTTTCCTTCATCGATACGTCGCTAAGCAACCTGTCCAAGCATGGCATCAGCGAAAGCGAAGCTTGCGTGCTGGATGGTCTCGACGGCTCTGGCAAACTTCGTAAGGAAAACGCCACCTCTATGTCATTCCTCCCGGAACCTATCTCTCGGTTGGCAGCGGCGCACTGCACATCCTGGAACCGCAAGCCCGTCATGGCGCCCGCCTGCCGTTCGATTTTCTGCTGCACACGCTGGCGGCGCAGTATGGGGAGCGCGCGGTCTGCGTCATCCTGTCGGGCACCGGAGCCGATGGCAGCCTTGGGCTCAAGGCGGTGAAGGAAAAAGGCGGCCTCGTCATCGCGCAGGATCCCGACGAGGCCGACTTTGACGGCATGCCGCGGAGCGCGATCATGACCGGCGCGGTGGATCTGGTGTTGCCAGCGGCAAAGATCCCGGAAGCGCTGGTCAAATATGACCTGCGCGTGGCCCTCGCGCGCACGCCGCACAGCGCCGCGCCGCAAAACAAAACACCAGATTTGTTGCCCGAAATCGTGGATCTTCTGCGCACCAAGACCGGCTATGATTTCACACTCTACAAGCCGGGCACGCTGCACCGCCGCATCGCGCGGCGCATGGCGATGGCCTCGCTCGAGAGCGCCGACCTCGATCGCTATCTCGAAATTCTCCGCAGCAACACTGGCGAGCTTGACATTCTTGCCAAGGATCTGCTGATCAATGTCACCAAATTCTTCCGCGATCCCAAGGTGTTCGACCTTTTAGCGGAACAGCTTATTCCAGAGCTGATTAACCGCCAGCCGTCCGATCAGCCGTTGCGCATCTGGACCGTGGGGTGCAGCACGGGGGAGGAGACCTATTCACTCGCCATGTTGTTCCGCGAGGCAATGACCGCGGCGAAGCGCCACATCAAGTTGCAAATCTTCGCCTCCGATATTGACCCCGACGCGGTTGCCAGCGCCCGCGAGGGGCTCTACCCGGAAGCCATCGCCACCGACGTGTCACCCGAGCGCCTCGCGCGTTTTTTTATCAAGGAAAAAAGTCATTACAGGGTCTTGTCCGAGTTGCGCGATTTGGTGGTTTTTACAGTACATAATGCACTGACCGATCCGCCATTCTCGCGCCTCGATTTGGTGTCCTGCCGCAATCTGCTGATCTATCTGCGCCCCGAGGCGCAGGAGAAATTGGTCTCGCTGTTCCACTTCGCGCTCCGCGAGGGAGGCGTTCTCTTGCTTGGCGGATCAGAAACGATTGGCAACGCTAATGACCACTTCGCGGTGGTCTCGAAATCGGCGCGGCTCTACCGGCATATCGGCCGCTCGCGTCCGGGAGAATTCAGTTTTTTGCTGAACCCCGGCGATGGCATGCGTGTCCCCACGCGGCCTGGCCAGGCTCCGGTGCCGACGCGCCAGGCTGGTTTCGCCGAGCTTTGCCGACGGCTGGTGATCGAGACATACGCGCCGGCGACCGTTCTGATCAACGGCCAGCATGAATGCCTCTATTTCCTCGGGCCGACCGAGCACTATCTGCGCGTGGCGCCGGGCCAACCGACGCTTGACCTGTTCGCCATGGCGGCGCCGGCCGTGCGGACCATGCTGCGCGCGGCGATCCAGCAGGCCCGCCAGGAAAACAGACGCGTTGTCCTCCCCGGCGGTCGCATGAGCCACGAAGGCAACCCGCTGTCGTTCAGCATCGCTGTCCAGCCGGTGCCGAGCGAAGGGCAGGATCTGCTGCTGGTCTGCTTCGTTGACGAGCCGCGGCCTGCCGGGAAACGCCACCGCCCGGCAACGCCACAGGAGATTTCCCGGGTCGCCGAACTTGAGCAGGAACTCGAAGCGACGAAAAAGGAGCTACAGGGCGCCATCGGCAATCTTGAAATTGCTTCCGAGGAACAGCTGGCAGTTAACGAAGAAGCCTTGTCGGTCAACGAAGAATTCCAATCGACCAACGAGGAGCTGCTCACCTCGAAAGAAGAACTGCAATCGCTCAACGAGGAACTGACCGCGCTCAACAGCCAGCTCCAGGAAACGCTGGAGCGGCAACGCACAACTTCCAGTGATTTGCAGAATATCCTGTACAGCACCAACGTCGCGACACTTTTTCTTGACGCCAAACTCAATATCCGCTACTTCACACCGGCCACCAAGCTCCTTTTCAATATCATTCCGAGCGACGTCGGACGGCCCCTCGCGGACCTCAGCGCGCTCGCCGCTGACGCCACGCTGCCCAACGACGCCCGGACAGTACTGCGGACCTTCGCCCCGGTCGAGCGGGAGATTGAAGCGCGCAGCGGCGCCTGGTACAATCGCCGCATATCACCCTACCGCGCCCAGGATGACAGCGTGGAAGGTGTGGTCATCACTTTTACCGACACCACCGAGCGTCGGCATGTCGCCGATGCGTTAGGCACGAGCAAGCGGGAAGCGGAACTGACGAGCCTGGCGAAATCGCGCTTTCTCGCCGCCGCGAGCCACGACCTCCGCCAGCCACTGCAAACGCTGACCCTGCTGCAAGGACTGCTGGCAAAGGCCGTGGACGGAGACAAAGCGCGGAAACTGCTGGCACGGTTCGATGAGACAGTGGGCACCATGTCGGGCATGCTGAACACGCTGCTCGATATCAACCAGATCGAGGCCGGCACGGTGGATACCGCGATGGCCAGTTTCCCGATCAACGACCTGCTGGAGCGGCTGCGCGACGAGTTCACCTATCACGCCGAAGCCAAGGGGCTTGCCTTCCACGTGGTACCGTGCAGTCTTGCGATCCGCAGCGATCCGCGGTTGCTTGAGCAGATGATCCGCAACCTGCTGTCGAACGCGCTCAAATATACCGAGCACGGCAAGGTTCTGCTGGGCTGCCGGCGGCACGGCGGATTGCTGAGCGTTGAAATCTGGGACACCGGAATTGGCATTCCCCAGCATGAGCTTCGCGCGATATTCGAGGAATATCATCAGCTGGGCAACCCGGCGCGCGAACGAAGCCTTGGGCTCGGTCTCGGTCTTTCGATCGTGCAACGGCTGGGCAACCTGCTTGGGCATCGCGTGCGGGTCCGCTCGAACCTGGGCAAGGGCTCGGTCTTCGGGATCGAGATCTTGCTCTCGCAGACCGGGGAACAGCAGACCGGGGAACAGACGCCGATCGAGGCAAGCGGGCGTGGCGGGGATGGAAAGAAAATTGGCGGCGCGAGCCGCAAGGGCGTTGTCCTGGTGGTCGAGGACGACCCCGAGGTGCGCGATCTTCTGCGGATTTTTCTTGAGGACGAAGGCCATCGCGCGCTAACGGTGCCCGATGGCGTGGCGGCGTTGGAGGCGATGAAGCGCGATGCGACGAAACCCGACCTGATCCTTACAGACTACAATTTGCCCAAGGGCATGAACGGGGTTGAACTTACCGGGAAGCTGCGGGAGATCCTGCGTTGGCAGATCCCGGCCATCATTCTCACCGGTGATATAACGCCCATAACCTTGCGTGGCATCGCGGGGCTGGACTGCGTGCGGCTCAACAAGCCGGTGAAATTGCCGGAATTGACCAATGTCATCGAGCGTCTGCTGGGCGGGTCGGCGGCGCCGGCGCGCGTTGTCGCGGCGGCGGGAAATCCCGAAACGCCGGTTATCTTCATTATCGACGACGATGCCCATGTCCGCGCGGCGATTCGGAGCGCTGTCGAGGAAAGCGGCCGCGTGGTGGCGGACTACGCGACGGCGGAAGAATTCCTCGAAGCCTATCGTCCGGGTGGGGAAGCCTGCCTGCTGGTTGACGCCTACCTACCCGGAATGAGCGGGCTCGCCCTGCTGCAGCGGCTCAGGAAAGCCGGCGATCGCCTGCCCGCCATTATGATCACCGGCCATGGTGACGTGCCGATGGCGGTACAGGCGATGAAGGCCGGCGCTCTGGATTTCATCGAGAAGCCGGTTGGCAAGGGCGAGCTGTTGGCAATTGTCGCGCAGGCCCTGGAGGGCGCGCGTGATGCGACGGCGCTGGCCGCACGGCGGGACGATGCCGCGAGCCGCATTGGCGGCCTCACCGCGCGACAGCGTCAGATCATGGAACTGGTTCTCGCCGGCCACCCCAACAAGAATATCGCCGCCGATCTCGGCGTCAGCCAACGCACCGTCGAGAACCATCGCGCGGCGATCATGCGGAAAACCGGGGCGAAATCCCTGCCCGCCCTGGCGCGCCTAGCGGTCACCGCCGCCGGCATCGGCGCGGAGGGGCCAGGGGCAAAGCCCCTCGTCTGATAATTACCATGCGGCGTCTATTTCTCAACATCTCCTAAAATGCCGCCGCGCCCCGCTCGGAAAGTAAATTCTCGAAATAGGCAATCGTGCGCGTCAGGCCCTCTTCCAAATTCACCCCGGGCTGCCAGCCGAGCACGTCGCGGGCGCGGCTGATGTCGGGGCAGCGCTGGAGGGGGTCGTCCTCCGGCAGCGGGCGATGGACGATGCTCGAGCGCGCGCCGGTGAGCGCGATGATCCGCTCGGCGAGTTCGCGCACCGGGATTTCGTGCGGGTTGCCGAGATTGATCGGGCCGGTGATGTCATCGCCCGTCGCCATCATGCGCACAAAACCCTCGATCAGGTCATCGACATAGCAGAAGGCGCGGGTCTGGCCGCCATCGCCGAACAGGGTGATATCTTCCCCGCGCAGCGCCTGGACGATGAAGTTCGAAACCACGCGCCCGTCATTCGGGTGCATGCGCGGGCCATAGGTGTTGAAGATGCGCACCACCTTGATGGCCAATTTGTGCTGGCGGAGATAGTCAAAAAACAGCGTCTCGGCGCAGCGTTTGCCCTCATCGTAGCAGGCGCGCGGGCCGAGCGGATTGACATTGCCGCGATACGCCTCAGTCTGTGGATGGACCGTCGGGTCGCCATAGACTTCGCTGGTGGAGGCCTGAAAAATCCTGGCACGCACACGCTTGGCCAAGCCCAGCATATTGATCGCGCCAATGACGCTGACCTTGGTGGTCTGCACCGGATCAAACTGGTAGTGCACCGGCGAGGCAGGGCAGGCGAGGTTGTAGATTTCATCGACCTCGACATAGAGCGGGAAACAAATGTCGTGGCGCATCGTCTCGAAATTCGGTTTGTCCATGAGATGGGCGATGTTGTCCTTGCGGCCGGTGAAATAATTATCGACGCAGAGCACGTCATGACCCTCTCGGACCAGCCGCTCGCAGAGATGCGAGCCGAGAAAGCCGGCGCCGCCGGTGACAAGAATGCGTTTGCGGGTGAGGGACATGGGGTTTCCTCGCGATGATGAACGGTTCGTCTGCTTGGCGCGCGAAAATCAACCGAACTGGAAAATGAGTACCCGCCGGAAACTTCGGTATTTTCCGTCGATTCTGAGGTGCAATGTCATTCTTTTCAAACGCTCATTTCAAAGCGGTTTTCTGATAAGGCATTTTGCCTCCGTATCGACAAAGCTGAGGCTTCGTTGGCCAAAGAAATCGTCGAAGGCCTGGCGAACCTCGGGCCAAGCGCCATCGCGGCTGTAGTCATCGCCGATCAGAATGCCACCCGGGCGCAAAAGCGGCCACCACGCCTCGAGATCGCCCGAGACCGAGCGATAGTCATGCCCGGCATCGAGATGGATGAGATCGATCGCGCTCCCGTGCAGCTCGAGGAGCCGCGCCGCGTTGAGCGAATCGAGCGGCAACGGCAGAACATGGCTCTGCAATCCAGCGGCCAGGATATTGGCCATGAATTTATAGAAGAACTGTGGATAGCCGTGGACGATCGCGAGATGCGCGGTCCAGTCCGGCTGAATCCAGTGTTCCGACGAGCCGAGCCAGGTATCAACGGCGATCACCACCCCTTCCGGCCCAAGCGCCTTCAGCCCGGAGGCCAGCGTCATCGTCGAGCCGCCCTTCCAGACGCTGATCTCGACCACGAGGGCGGGCTTGAGTTCGGCGATCGCCTCGCCGAGATAGCGATGCCCGCTGTTCCAGCCCTGGGGATCGACCTGATAGAGGGTCACGGGAAATCCCGCGAACGGGTCGCGCCCTTGCCACAGAGCCTGGACCATCCGGCGCCGGGTCGGGTTCTCGGCCTCCTGCTCCGCCATCACATCCGCTATCATCCGCTTGCACCCCAGCGCTGGCCCGCGGAATTTTGGGGGGAATACGCCTCGCGTTCGGTCTTAGCCGGGGCAGAGCCATCCGCCAAGCCTGTTATGCGCGCTTATCTGTTGCCAGCGCACTTCATGCCGGCGTAGCGTTCGCGTCAAGACGCAAAGATCGGGAGAACAATGCCGTGAAAATCTATGATTGGCACATCGGTGTTAACCCCCGGCGCCTGCGTATCTTCCTCGCCGAGAAGGGGATCGAGGTGGAATACGTCGAGGTCGGGCAGAAGGATCGCAGGCTTGCCCCCTGGTATATCGAAAAATACCCGCACGCGCTGGTACCGATGTTGGAACTCGACGATGGCGCCTGCATCGGCGAGGTGCGCGCGATTGCCGGCTATGTCGAGGAGCTTCACCCCGATCCCCCACTCTTGGGCCGCAATGCCCGGGAAAGGGCGATCGTTGCGATGTGGGAGCAGCGCGCGTATGAGGAGGGGCTTCTCGCCGCCGCGGAGTTGTTCCGCAACGCACACCCTGCCTTCATCGATCGTGGCCTGCCCGGATCAGCCGACCCCATCCCCCAGATCCCGGCACTTTGCGAGCGCGCTCGCGGACGGCTCGGGCGGTTTTTGCGCAAGTTCGACGCGCAACTGGCCGAAAACGAATTCGTCGCCGGTCCACGCTGGACCCTCGCGGACGCGACGACGCTTTGCGCCGTCGATTTTGCCCAACGCTCGGATGTGACAATCCCACCCGAATGCCGCAATCTCGCCCGCTGGCATGAAACGGTGAGTGCCCGGCCGAGCGCCACGGCGTGATCACGCCCGGTTTGTGGGCCGACGCCATGGAGGTTTTTCATGCGTCTTGAAGGAAAAATCGCCCTGGTCATCGGCGCCGGGCAAAGTCCCGGCGAGGGGGTGGGCAATGGGCGGGCAACGGTTCTTCGCTTCGCCCGCGAGGGGGCGAAAATTCTCGCGCTCGACCGCGATCCCGCCGCTGCCGAGCAAACCGCGGCATTGGCGCGTGGCGAAGGCGGGACATGCGTCGCGTACGAGGCGGATGTCACCCGCGAGGAAACGCTCGTCGCAGCCCTCGCCGAGGCGCAGCAGCGTTGGGGACAGCTCGATATCCTGCACTATAATGTCGGTGTCAGCATCGCCGGCGGCGATGCCTCTCCGACCGAGATCAGCGCGGAAGCCTTCGATCGCATCCTCGCGATCAATCTGCGCGGTGCAGTGCTCGCCTGCAAGCATGCACTACCCATTATGCGGGCGCGAAAATCCGGGGTCATCACCATGATTTCGTCGGTCGCCGCGTGGGCGAACTATCCCTATGTCGCCTACAAAGCCAGCAAGGCGGCGATGATCGCCTTCACCCAGCAACTCGCCATTCAGAACGCGCCCTTCGGCATTCGCGCCAATGTCATTCTGCCGGGGCTGATGGATACGCCGATGGCGGTTGACACCCGTGCGCGCGCCGCGGGGCAGAGCCGCGCCGAGGTTGCGGCCGAGCGCGATGCACGTGTGCCGCTTCGGGGTCGGATGGGAACAGCGTGGGATGTCGCGAACGCGGCGCTATTTCTCGCCTCCGACGAGGCGAATTTCATCACCGGCGTTGCTCTTCCTGTTGATGGCGGCGGCATGGTTCGGATTGGCTAGACCACATGCGCCTGAAATGGGCCCCCACCTCAGGCGCATGTGATCTAGTCTTTCTTACCCCTCCGCCAGCGCCGCCGACCATGGCGATTGCACGTCGCTGATCCCCGTCCGCATGCCGGAGGCATCGGCGAGGATGAAATTGGGGCAGGCGAAATTGATCGGCAGCACGCCATGCTCGACCACCTCCACCGCCCCGGTTTCGCGGAGTGCCGCCACGATCTCGGGGGCAAGACGGCGATCAGCATGCACCGTCTCGGCATCCGACACGTCGATCCGGGGATGATGCGCCGCCGCTTCAGGCGTCAGGGCAAAATCGGTGACGAAAGCCAGCGTCTGCAGCACCGCCGCCATGATGCGCCGCCCGCCCGAGCCGCCACCGGCGAGCATCGGGCGCGCGCCCTCGCGGATAATCACGGGGCACATATTGGTGAGTGGCCGTTTGCCTGGTGCCACCGCATTGGGCTGGCCGGGGCGCGGGTCGAACCACATCACGCCGTTGTTCATCAGCACGCCGGTCTGCGGCAGCACGACGCGCGAGCCCATCGAGGAGAGCAGCGTGCTGGTGACGGCGACCATGCCGCCCGCCGCATCGCACACCGTGAAATGGGTGGTGCAGCTATCGGCGCCTTTGGGCTCGGCGTCACCAAGCCCGGCGAGGCGTTCGGCGTAGCCGGCCTTCAGCGTCCGGGCGAGAGCGGCGAACCAGGCGGCGTCCGGCTGGCCGCCATGCGGGATGGTTTCCAGCCGGGCGAGCACGCCGGCGAGCGTCGGCGCCGCGGTGAGGCCGCCGGCAAGCTGCCAGACCCGCCCATGATAGGAAACCGCCATCGCCGGCAGCACCCGCGCCTCGGCCCCGCGCAAATCGGCGGCGGTGAGCGCGCCGCCCATCGCCGCGACATCGGCGATGAGCGCCTGGGCGATCTCGCCCTGGTAAAAATCCGCGAGCCCCTCGCGCCGCAGCCGCTCCAGCGTCTCGGCGAGGCGTCCGAGGTGAAGAAAACCAGGCGTGCCCTGATAGGGTGCGACGGGGGGCAGACCCTCGGGCAGGTAGATCCGGGCGCTTTCCGGATAGCGGCGCAGCACGGCCGCGGAATTGGCGATCTTCAGCGTCGTGAACCAATCCGCCGGCAGGCCGCGTCGGGCGAGCGCCACCGCCGGCGCCATCACGTCGGCGAGCGCAAGCCGTCCCCAGCGTTGATGCATCATGGCATAGCCCGCGACCGTCATCGGCACGACAAAGGAGAGCGGGCCGTGGATATTGGCGTCATCCACCACTTCGGGCCAGGCGAAGAGATCCTGTTTCACCCGCCCGGTGAGCGGGAAGCGGCTGGGGTCGAGCCCGGCCGGCGCCTTGGGGCCGAAATCCACGACCTCGGCGCGCGCCGCGCCTTCCGGCTGGACGAGGGCGAAGCCGATGCCGCCCAGGCCGGAATTCCACGGCTCGACCACGGCCAGCGCAAAGCCGGTCGCGACCGCGGCATCAATAGCATTGCCGCCGGCCTCGAGGACCGCGATGCCGGCCGCCGCCGCCGCTCGCGCCTGCGCCACGACGATCCCCCGCCGGCCGCTGGCCGCCGGTTTGGTGATTTCCCAATGTTGGCTGGTATGGGGTAAAATCTGATAATCCATCGTGCCTCTCCCTGCACCAAAGCGCTTGAGCATGGCACAGGCCGGGGCCGCGCGAAAATCGCGCGGGCATTAACCTTGTCTTCAACCAGCCGCGGCAAGATGCCGGCGCATGGCAGGCGATCTGGAAGCGGCCTTTGGGGCGGCGCATGCGCTTGAGCGCGAGGAAAGTCTGGCGGCGGCGCGCGCGGCCTATCGCAACCTGCTCGCGCGCTGGCCGGATTGCGCGCGCGCCTGGTATAACCTTGGCAATCTCGAAGCCCGTCTGAACCAGCAAGCGGCAGCGATCGCCGCCTGGCGCGAGGCGATCGCCCGCGCGCCGCATTTTCCCGAAGCCCTCGTCAATCTCGCGGCGATGCAGCTCCGCCACGGCGAGGCGGCGGCCGCGCGGGCGGCGGCGGCGGCGGCGCTCCGTCAACGCCCGGACTGGCCGCTTGCTTGGTGCACGCTCGGCAATGCCTTTCAGGCGCTCGGGCAATGGGCGGCGGCGGTGGGCGCCTTCCGCACCGCGCTCCGCCATCAGCCCGACTATGCCGAGGCCGCGTTCAATCTCGGCAACGCGCTCAGCCTGAGCGGCGATGTGGCGGGGGCGGCGGCGGCGCATGAACGCGCGGCGCAGCTCAAGCCGGGCTTCGCCCTGGCCCACCTCCATCACGGCAACGCGCTCCATGCGTTGGGCGATCTGCCGGGCGCCGTTCGCGCCTATCATGCCGCGCTCGCCATTGCCCCGGATCAGCCCGAGGCACTGACCAATCTCTGCGTCATGATGCAGGAGAGCGGCGATCTCGCGCAAGCGATCGCTCATGGCCGGGCCGCGCTCGCGCGCGCCCCGGATTTCGCCGAAGCGGCGGCCAATCTCGGCAATGCGCTCCTCACCGTCGGCGATTTTGCCGGTGCCGAGGATGCCTATTGCAGGGCCCTCGCGCGGCGCGGGGATTTCGCCGCCGCGTGGTCCAATCTCGGCGCGGCGCTGCGCGATCAGGGACGGCTCGCCGAAGCCGAGGGCGCCTGCCGCGCCGCCATCGAGCTACAGCCGGAGATGGCCGGGGCGCATTACAATCTGGCCTTGACCCTGCTCACCGCCGGGCGCTTCGTTGAAGGCTGGGCGGAGCATGAATGGCGCTGGCGGATCGGAACCATGCGCCCGCGTGATTTTTCCTGCCCGCTCTGGCGTGGCGAGGCGGTGGCCGGGCGGCGCATTCTTCTCCATGCCGAGCAGGGGCTGGGCGATACCCTGCAATTCGCCCGCTATGCGCCGCTGCTCGCCGCGCGCGGGGCGCACGTCATTCTTGAGGTGCAGGCGCCGCTGAAGCGGCTCTGCGCGACCCTTGCCGGCGTGGCGGAGGTCTATGCGGCGGGCGAGGCGCTGCCAGTCTCTGATATGCATGCACCCTTGATGAGCCTGCCGTATCTTTTCGGTACCGACCTCACCAGCGTTCCCGCCGCGACGCCTTATTTCGCCACTGCCCCGACAGCCGAGCCGGTGGCGCCGGCAGGGCATTTACGGGTCGGGGTGGTCTGGGCTGGCGACCCGCGCGCCCACGAACCGCGCGCCCATTTCGCCGACCGCCGCCGCTCGCTGCCGCTCGAGGCCTTCGCCTCGCTCGCCGCGGTCGCCGGGGTGCGGTTCGTCAGCCTGCAACTCGGGACGGCCGCTTGCGAGCCGCCGCCACCCGGCCTGCGGCTCGACACAGCTCTGACAGCGGGCGGGGATTTCGCCGATACGGCGTCCGTCATTGCTGGCCTCGATCTCATCATCAGCGTCGATACGGCGGTCGCGCATCTCGCCGGAGCGTTGGGCAAGCCGGTCTGGCTGCTCTCACGATTCGATGGCTGCTGGCGCTGGCTCCGCGATCGCGACGATAGCCCTTGGTATCCCACCCTGAGACTCTATCGTCAGAGCCGTCCCGGCGATTGGGCGCGGGTGGTGAGCCGGATCGCCGCCGATCTCACCGCGGAGGCCGCGGGCACGGCCAAGCGTCAGGCCGCGTGAGACACCCCGCGCGGGATGCGCTGGGCGCAAGGCTGCACGCCGCCTACGGGCCGCGTTTCGCCAGCGGCTTGTTCTTGCAGGCGCGTCTACCATCTACCAGATAGTCGTGAGATTGCGGAACCGTTCTTTTGCGCCGATCCGGCCACTTCGACGCGCCGGATGCTTCGTGAAAAGGCCTTTCTTGATTGAGTGCGCATGGGTCATTGCGTGAAGATGAAACTTCACGTCGGATTGATCATAGTCAATGCATCTGGGCGGCCGCTTTGTTAGATATCTTGTCACCGAGGCCGAGAGTTTCGGCCACAACATAGGAGTGGAGACGATGAAAAGGACTCTGCTGGCTGGCGCGGCGATGGTGTTATTGGCCGGGATGGGCGTTGCCCATGCAAACGGGGCGAGTTCAGCCTGCGCCAACCTCGCGCAAGGCAAGCCCCCGACCGAGAGCGGCAACACCACGCTGGCGCAGGGCAAGCCCCCGACCCAGAGCGGCAATACCACGCTGGCGCAGGGCAAGCCCCCGACCGAGAATGGCAATACCACGCTGGCGCAGGGCAAGCCCCCGACCGAGAATGGCAATACCACGCTGGCGCAGGGCAAGCCCCCGACCGAGAGCGACAGCACCACGCTCGCCGCCGGCAAACCGCCGACCGAGAGCGACAGCACCACGCTCGCCGCGGCGAATTGCGCTCAGTAACCGGGCCCAATTCCAGCGGATTTTGTGATCCGCTGGCCTGTCTCAAAGAGCCGTCTGCCCGCAAGGCAGGCGGCTTTCTTGTTCGTGCCTTATTTTGAAACTCGGCCGCGGCCCGCACTCCCGCGCTCTCGGCACGATAATCGCAAGACACGTGGCATGGGTCCCTTCCGGAAGCGCAGTCGTCGGGTTGCCGATCGCCGCGAGATGCCCCCTGCGAGTGATGGCGGGCCGCGCGGCGGGGCTGTGGCGAAAACGCATCATCTGGTTTTCATGACGCGCATATTGCCGCGCCATGCCGAAAAATTAAGCGTTTGGCAGTGGGTTTATGCTAAGTTGTCCCTACGTCCGGATGACAGGAGCGCCGGATTCCCCGGCCTTCAGGATGAGCGGGCGAGGATGCGCGTAATGCGCGTCATGGAGGATGTGATGAGAGACATCGCTTCAGGCAAAAATTGCGCTGAGCAGGCACAGATAACCGGGAGGGCACGCGCGATCCGTGGCACGGGCCTTGGCGCGCGCACCGCGCTCTGGAGAAAGATCTCGGGCCATACCTGCGGAGAGAATATTTTCCTTGCGCCGAAAAACCTGATCGCCTAAAAGAGACGCCGCCTAGAACAAATAAAGAACTATAAGAACACTAAAAAAATATCGCCATCGGCCGCGGGCCAACGGCGGCAGCACGGCGGCAGCATCAGGGAATATCGCGGCCCACTCTTCCCTTCCCAGCCCGGAGACCGATCTCTTCCCAGGAAAACGCCTCGATCTCTCTCCCCCAGAGCCACGGAGCGACGATGAGTTTTATCGAAGATCTCTTCAATCAATCCCGCCGCGCCTACGAGACCAAGCGCGAGAGTGAGCTATCGCTCAGCGACTATCTTGATCTCTGCCGGGATGATCCCATGGCCTACGCCACCGCCGCCGAACGCTTGGTGGCGGCGATCGGGGAGGTCGAAATTCTCGACACCTCGAAAAATCCCCGCCTCGGCCGCGTGTTCATGAACCGCACCATCCGGGTCTATCCGAGCTTCGTCGATTTCTTCGGCATGGAGGAGACGATCGAGCGGATCGTCAATTTTTTCCGCTTCGCCGCGCAGGGCCTCGAGGAGCGCAAGCAGATCCTCTATCTGCTCGGCCCGGTTGGCGGCGGCAAATCCTCGCTCGCTGAGCGGTTGAAACTGTTGATGGAGAAGCTGCCGATCTATGTGCTGAAGGCCGGCGACAAGCTCAGCCCGGTTTTCGAGAGTCCGCTCGGCCTCTTTAACCCCGACGAGATGGCGGCCCCGCTCGAGGAGCGCTACAATATTCCGCGCCGGCGCCTCACCGGCCTGCTTTCGCCCTGGGCGATCAAGCGGCTCGATGAGTTCGGCGGCGACATTACCCGCTTCACTGTAGCCCGCCTGCATCCCTCGCGGTTGCGCCAGATCGGCGTCACCAAGACCGAACCGGGGGACGAAAACAACCAGGACATCTCCAGCATGGTCGGCAAGGTCGATATCCGCATGCTGGAGCACTACAGCCAGAACGACCCCGACGCCTACAGCTATTCCGGCGGCCTCAACCGCGCGACCCAGGGCCTGCTCGAGTTCGTCGAGATGTTCAAGGCGCCGATCAAGATGTTGCATCCCCTGCTCACCGCGACGCAGGAGGGCAATTACGTCGGCACCGAGAATATCGGCGCCATCCCTTTCCAGGGTATCATTCTTGCTCATTCCAACGAGGCGGAATGGCAGACCTTCCGCAACAACAAGAACAACGAGGCCTTCATTGATCGCATCTGCGTCATCAAGGTGCCTTATTGCCTGCGCGTCACCGAGGAGCAGCGCATCTACGAGAAACTGATCCAGGGAAGTGAGCTCGCAGAGGCGCCCTGTGCGCCTGGGACGCTGGAGATGCTGGCCCGCTTTTCGGTGCTCTCACGCCTCCGGCCTCCAGCTTCGGGAAGCTTATTTTCGAAAATGCGGGTCTATGACGGCGAGAGCTTGAAGGAGACCGATCCGCACGCCAAATCTGTTCAAGAATATCGTGATGCCGCGGGCCTCGATGAGGGGATGGATGGCGTCTCGACGCGCTTTGCTTTCAAGGTGCTCTCGGCGACTTTCAACCATGACACCCAGGAGGTGGGTGCGGATTCGGTGCATCTCATGTATGTGCTCGAACAAGCGATCCGACGCGAGCAGTTCGGCAACGAGACCGAGAAAAAATACCTGGAGTTCATCAAGGCCGAGCTGGCCCCGCGCTACGCCGAGTTCATCGGCAACGAGATCCAGAAGGCTTATCTCGAATCCTACAACGACTATGGCCAGAACCTGTTCGATCGCTACGTCGATTACGCCGATGCCTGGATCGAGCATCAGGATTTCAAGGATCCTGACACCGGCCAGTTGATGGATCGCGAGCTGTTGAATCTCGAGCTCACCAAGATCGAAAAACCCGCGGGCATCGCCAACCCGAAGGATTTCCGCAACGAGGTGGTGAAATTCGCGCTCCGCGCCCGCGCCGGCCATGCCGGGCGCAATCCCAGCTGGACTTCATATGAGAAAATCCGTGAAGTGATCGAGCGGCGGATGTTCAGCCAGGTCGAGGAGTTGCTCCCGGTGATCAGCAGATCGGAA
>JAKCCP010000346.1 GCA_021841985.1 Pseudomonadota bacterium
TGGTCGGGATCCGGCAAGGGCGGTGCCGGCGTTGCGTAAAGCGCATCCCAGAACAGGAGCAGAAAGCGGAGATCGAGGGGAAAGGGAAGATCGGCGCCGCGCACGGGCTGATGAACCGGGGGGAGGGTCGCGAGATAGGCGCGGATCGCGCTCGCCTCGGCGAGGGTGAAACGGACGAAATAGGGATAGGGATGGGCGGGATAGAGGAAGCTCCCATCACGTCTTCGGCCCAAGCGGAGGGCGCGGGCGAATTCATCATCCGACCAGCCGCCGAGTCCGGTCTCCCGATCAGGGGTGAGATTGGGCGCGATCACCGCCCCGAACGGGGTCGGAATCCGCTTCCCGCCGGAGAACGCCGCGCCGCCGGGCGGCGTGTGACAGGCGGCGCAATCGCCGAGCACGACGAGATAGGCGCCCTGGCGGACCCGATCCTCGGCTTGGGCCGGGCATGCCGCGCAGAGCAGAAAAAACGCGGCAAGCCACGCGCCTTTCATGCGAGCGGCGTTCATGCGAGCGGCCCCGGCGCCCGGAGATAGCGGTGGATGATCGCCTCGGCCGCGCGGAGGGCGAGGGCGGCGACGGTTCCGGTCGGGTTGTAGCTCGGGTTCTGCGGAAACGCCGAGGCGCCGATGATGAACAGATTATCGAGATCCCAGCTTTGCAGATAGGGATTGACGACGCTGGTCGCGGGATCGCCGCCGATCACCGCGCCGCCGACATTATGGGTGCTCTGATAGGGAACGATGCTGTAGGGGGCTTCGCGTTTCTCGACCGCCAGCCAGTCCGGGCGCATCATACGGGCGATTTCGGCCAGCCGCGCGGTGACGAAATCCGACATTCTGAGATCATTGGGATGGAAATCGAAGGTGAGGCGCAGAAGCGGGCGGCCGAAGCGGTCGCGATAGGTGGGATCGAGATCGCAATAGGCGCCGCGATGGCTGAGCGAGCTTCCCGAGGCGAGGAGTCGCGTGGTGCGGAGATAGGATTTCGCGACCGCCCGCTTCCACCCCGCCCCCCAGCGCGGCGTCCCCGGCGGTACCGGATGGTTGAGAATCGGCCGCCCATTGATCGCGAGCGCCGCGAGATAGGCGCCGCCGATGAAGCCCAAAGGGCCGTGGTCGTAATGTTCGCCGTTCCAGTCATCGACCACCATGCCGAGCGCGCCGGCGCCGATGAAGGGGTTGAGCCGTTTATCGGCGAAGCCAAGCTGCACCGATGACGTCGTCTGATAGCTGTAATTGCGCCCGACCACGCCGCGCCCGCTCCCCGGGTCATAAGGGGTGCCGATGCCGGACAGCAGCAACAGGCGGATGTTTTCAAACGTGTAGGCACAAAGAAGAACGATCTCGGCGGGCTGAAAAAACACCTGGCCGCTTTCGTCGGTATAGGTGACGCCGCGCGCCTTGCCGCCCTTGCCGTCATGCGTGATCGCGAGCACCAAACATTCGGTGCGGAGCGAAAAATTCGGCCGCCTGCGCAAAATCGGCATCACCGTCGTCTGCGGGCTCGCCTTGGCGTAATTGCCGCAGCCGAAACGTTCGCAAAATCCGCAATAGCTGCAAGCGCCGAGCGTGACGCCGAGCGGGTTGGTGTAGGCCTGCGAGAGATTGGCCGCGGGCTGCGGAAACGGATGATAGCCGCATTCGCGCGCCGCATCCGCAAACAGCGCCGGCGCATAGGGCATGGTCAGCGGCGGGGTCGGATAGTCGCGTGACCGCGCCCCCTCGAAGGGGTTGCCGCCGGGCTGGATTTTTCCCCCGAGATTCCCCGCTTTCCCTGAAATGCCGCAAAGATATTCGAACCGGTCATAATAGGGTTCGAGTTCGGCATAGGTTACGCCCCAGTCCTCTATCGTAAGGTCGGGCGCGAGAAAGTTTTTGCCGTAGCGTTCGATGATCGTGGTTTTTAGGACGAAATCGCTCGGGCGAAACCGCCAGGTCTGCCCGTTCCAATGCACGCCGCCGCCGCCCGCCCCGCTCGCCGGCAGAAACGAGCCCCAGGCGCGCACCGGCAACGCCGTCTGATCGACGCGATTACGAAAAGTGAGGGTATTTTCAGCGGGTTTCACGACGAGATCATGGCGCACCGCGTAGCGCAATTCATCCGGCGCGCGGCTCGGCGGAAAATTCTCGGCGGTGTCGCGAAACTTCCCGCGCTCGAGCGCCAGAACCGAAAGCCCGGCGGCGCTCAGCGCCTCGGCGAGCAGGGCGCCGCTCCAGCCGAAGCCGATGATCACCGCATCGACCGGTTTCAGGCGGATGGTCATGCGAGCGCCACGGGCGGTTCGAGATAGGGCTCGCCATGGCGCGCGACGACATCGCGATAATCATAGCGCGCGCCGGGAAAGCCGATCAGCCGCCAGCCAGCCATCCCCTGATTGCCGCCATAGCTCGGGTCGGCGAAAAATCCGTCGATCGTGTCACGCAGCACGAGTTCGAAAAACGCCCGCCCGCCGCCGGCGAGCGCGATCCGCCCGGCTTCGAGAGCGGCGAGCACGCGATCCTGCCGCAGCGCGTCGAGATCGGCGAAACCGCTTCCTGCGAAGGCGGCGCGGCAATGGGCGTCGAGGGCGGCCAAGGCGCCACGATAGCGCGCCGCCGGGGTCAGCGGCGATTGCGCGCCCTGGCTCGGCAAGCCGGGCAGGAATGGCGGGCGCATGTAGAGATCGCGGCTGCCGCCATAGGCGCCGGCGAGCTGGCGGTCGATGAACACCGCGCAGCCGGCCTCGCGCCCGCCGGGGCCGAGATCATCGGCGGGGATCAGCCGGTCGGCGATGGCGGCGACGATTGCTGCCTCCTCGGGCGTGAAGAACCGCAACCCGCTCTCCGGCGTTTGCGTGGCACAGCCGGTGAGGGCGATGGCGGCGGCGGAGGCGAGGAGATCGCGCCGCGTCACGGCGCCGCCTCGACATCGAGCCGGACCGAGACCGGGCAATGATCGGAAAGCCGCCGCCGGGCGTCGCGATCGGCGTCGTGATAGACCAGGACGCGCAGGCTGTCCGGCTCCAGCCAGCGCCGCGCCGCGCCGCCGAGGAAAATGCGGTCGATGAACGGCTCGCCGCCCCAGCACGGCGAG
>JAKCCP010000094.1 GCA_021841985.1 Pseudomonadota bacterium
CCCGATCCAGCAGAAATGCCTCTATCAGGCGGAAGCAGCGGTTCTCCCCGACATGAACGCGGACAACCCGGAGACGCTTTCCCAGATCAGCGATCTTCGCGCGGCGTGCGAGCAGGTGAACGGCGAATGACACCCACTCCGCGCGGCGGTGGCCGGAGCGAGGCGAGCCCTGCGGTATGCGTTGCGCGCCCCAGGGGTCGCCCTGCTCTCATTTCGTGCCATCATCGATCCCTTTGGTATCATAACGCATATCGATCCGGACGCCGTTGGCGTTTCTGACCCAGAGATCGAACTTGTCCGGCCAGCCAACCCGGACTTGCAGCACGTTCGGCGCGGACCAGATGATTTCCGGTGAGTAGACCGTGGTGAGGATGGGGATGACCTGCAACGGCACCAGCCTCTCCGTTACCAAGTAGACTTCCGACCAATCAGGGAGCCAGTCTCTCAACTTTCCGGTGGGCCGAAAATCCAGGGGCAGGTCAGGTGCCGCGCGCGGACCCATCGAATTGCGTGATCAAAACCCGCCCAAAACCCATCGCTTCGCGTGCTCAGGCTCAGGCGCCGCTTCCTGCACCGCGCCGGCACGGTAGCGCGCCAAGCATATAAAAATAATAACTCGGGTTACGATGAGAGCGTGGAATCCGCCTTGTGCTCACGTAATATTTATATAAACATATCGCGATCCCCGAAGGGAACCTCCCGGCAGGTTTCCCCGATTTCCAGAGAGCGGAGGAAATACCTTGTTATCAAAAGCGTGGATCTGGCCACTGGTGGCCGGGATGGGGATTTGCGCGCTCATCGCCCCGGATCTCGCGGCGGCGGAGGATAGCGTCGGGCCGGTCATCCCGGCGCCGGCGCCGGCGGTCGTCAATCCGACCTATGACCCCGGTTATGACAATATGTCCGACTATTTCTCGCATTGGTTCGACCGCGTCGACCGCGCGCAAGCCGAGCAGCCGCATTGGATGACGCCGATCATCACCGTGACCCCGCGTCTCGAGGAGGAATTCCGCTGGGACCAGTATTGGGAGCACGCGCCCAACGGCGCCACTATCGACGTCTATGATTCCGGCAAGGGGCTGGAACTGATCCCGACCGAAACCGAGGAACTCATCCTCAACACCCCGCCCTATGTCACCACCGGCAACATCCCGCGCGGCGCCAGCGGCTTCGCCGACTGGCCGGTGTTTCTGTTCAAGCAGCGCCTGGCCTCGGCCAACGAGCAGAACGGCAATTATATCCTGACCCTGTTCTTCTCCGGCCAGGCGCCGATCGGCATCCCGCGCTATAGCGAAAACGCCTATGTCCTCACCCCGACCATCGCCGGCGGCTTCGGCATCGGCGATTTCGACCTCCAGGCGACGTTCGGCACCCCGTACCCGACCGATCATCTCAGTACCATCGGGGCGCAGCTCGCGACCAATGTCACGCTGCAATATCATTTTCTGGACTATTTATGGCCGGAATTCAGCATCACCGATCTCGATTTTCTGAGCGGCGCGCGTGGCGGCAAGAACGAGGTCTTCCTGTTTCCCGGCATTCTTTTCGGCCGCTTTCAGCTCTATGGACGCCTGCGTATGACCTTCGGTTTCGGCTATCAGTTCGCGGTCTCGCCGCATGCCGAATATGACCCGCTGACGCCGACCTACACCCATGCCTGGATTTTCTCGGTGCGGTTTCCGTTCTGATCCGTTCACGGTTGTGTGACCGCGACACGGCATCCATTCCGCTGCCCCGCGCGTAAGTCAGGGCAAAGCAGCGAGTGGTTGGGGTCTCATGTCTGAAAAGCCGTTGGAGAGCTTCGTCGGCGTGGTCGGCAAGGCCACCTGGTGGGCGCGCATCGAGGCGTTGGCGGCGGCGGCCGCGGGCGGCCGGCGGCGCGGCAAGGCGGCGCTGCGGCGGCATGCGATCGAACTCACCATCGCCCGGCTGCTGCGCGCGCCGGAGCGGGCGCCGAGTGCTGCGGAAGGCGAGATCGTTCATCTCGCCGGGCGGCTCGCGGGGGTATTCCGTGATCTGTCGCCGAGGGGCCGGGCATTTTTCCATGCCCGTCTCCACGCCGCCCTCAGCGGCGCCAATGCGCTGACCCCGCTTTTTCACCAGATGCGGGTCGCCGAGCGGCATCGGATGCGGGGTTTCACGGTGGCTTTCACCGGTTTCGAAAGCGATGCCTCGTTCGATCTCGCGATCACCCGCAACGGGGCCCGTGCCGAAATCGTCTGCGATGTCATCTCCGCCGATGACGGGCGCGACGTGCCGCGCGCGGCCTGGCTGCAACTCGCTGACCGCATCGATCCCGATCTGCAAACCTGGCTCGCCGCCCATCCTGGCCGCTATCTGCTCAAGATGACGCTTCCCCAGGGGCTTCGTGCCGGGCTCCGCGCGAGCGAAGGCGCCGAAACCGCGACGCTCGGCGCCTTGCATGAGCGGATCCGGGTCATGCTCGCCGGCCATGTCCGCGCCGACCAGGACGCGGCCGCGATGCTGCGGCTCGACCCGCTCATCCTGGCCGGCGCGCAAGCCGATGAGCACGGGCTGCTCGCCCAATTGCGCCGCGATTTCGGGCCCGAGGCGCATCTTTCCGTCACCGTCGCCGGCCAGGGCGTGTTCGTCATGGCGGCGCGCGCGGCGCGCGCGGACGATGTCGCGGCGGCGGTGCGGCGGCGTCTCTCCGCTCTCAGCGGCACAAGGCTGAGCGGCGCCGCGCCAGGCATTCTGGCGATGTTTCTCGAGGATACCGATCTCACGGAATGGCGGGTGTTGCGCGATCATCTGCGCCTCGAGGGCGAGGCGCGGCGGTTTTTGACCAGCCCCGAGGCACGCCCGGTGGTCGCGGTGAGCTGTGCGACGCGCGCCGAGCTGATCGGCCTTCCGGTGCCGCAAGCGGCGGAGGGCGGGGAATTGCGCTTCGCCAACCCTTCCCATCCCGCCATGCGTTCCGCCGAACTCGCGCCGGCGATTCGCTCGGCGGGTTGAGGCCCGAGCCCCCCGCCGAGCGAGGCGTTACGCCGGCGCGTGTGCCTTGGCGATGAGTTCGCGGAGCCTCGCGGCGGCGGCGGCGCCTTTCAGGACGTCGCGCCAATTGGCCTCGGCGACGCGCTGATGGGCGCCGACCGCGTCATCGGCGCTGGTCACCATGGCAACCCCGGGCTGGGCGTTCGGCGCGGTATCGGGCGGGAACGGGTTGACGGCGAGGCTCGCGCGATCGCGGGCGCGGAGGATTTCGAACGTGGTGCTCGGCTCCCCCGATTGCAGCAGGCCGAATTGCAGGCCCATCGGCTCGGTTTCCATCAGCCCCGCGGCATTTTCGATCTCGGCCGCGGCGACATCGCGGCAGATGCGGCGCAGCCGCTCGGAGAGCGGCAGGGCGCCCGCGATCCCGCCCTCGAGGAAGCGGGTGATCGACGACGCCGAGACCATGGCGATGATGCTGGGGCGCCGCGACTGATAGGTTTTTTTCCGCGCCGCGAGGAGGCCGAGCAATTGTTCCGCCGCCGAGCGCAAAGCGCCGCGCTCGGTCCCGGCGGCGTCGGCAATTTCAAAAAACGCCTCGGCGAGCGCCGAATCATAGGCCGCGGAGGTGGTGAGATAGCAGATCGGCTGATGCACGAGGAGGATCTGATCGGCGGTTTCCTCGATCTGGCGGATGCGCTCGAAATAGCCGGCAGGGCGGTTATAATATTCGACCCCGATGCCGAGTAGCGAGAGCGGCGAAATTTTGAGCAGTTCGGCCAATCGCTGGATGGTGTCGAGTTTGATCACCTCGCCTTTTTCATAGCGATACAGCGCGGCCCGGGAGACGCCGAGACGAGCGGCGATTTCCTCGGCGCGAAGGCCGGTTTCCATCCGATAAGCGCGCAGTTGCTGGCCGATCTCAGTGAAACGCATGAGTGGTGTCCCTCCAAAGCCAAAACGGCCCGATTCCGGTCCGAGCCATTCGATTCGGACAAAGCTTAACGACCCATTATCGCATGTCTCGGAATCGGAGTCATGGGCTTAATTTCATGGCAACGATAATATTTCGGCGCTGGCGGCCGTGATCTTCACATGGCGTGAAAAAAAAGTAATGGAATCCCGCCTTGCGTGTCTTCAGGCCGGCGAGCGCACTTTATGCGCGGCGAGCCCCTCGAGCGCTTCAAGCATCGCCGAATGGTCGCGATCGGCGCCGCCATGCGCGACGACGGCCGAGAAGAGCTGCTGCGCGCTCGCCGTGTTGGGCAGCGAGAGGCCGAGCTGGCGCGCCGCCGACAGCGCGAGATTGAGATCCTTCTGATGCAGCCGGATGCGGAAACCGGGGGCGAAGCTGTGCTCCAGCATGCGCTGGCCATGCACTTCGAGCACCCGCGAGGCCGCGAAGCCGCCGAGGAGCGCGGCGCGGACGCGGGCCGGGTCGGCGCCGGCGCGGGAGGCGAACAGCAACGCCTCGGCCACCGCCTCGATAGTGAGCGCGACCACGATCTGATTGGCGACCTTGCAGATCTGGCCCGCGCCATTCTCGGCGCCGATATGGGTGATGCTTTTGCCCATGGCGGCGAACAGGGGTTCGGCGCGGGTGAACGCCGCCTCCGGCCCGCCGACCATGATGGTGAGGCTCGCCTGCTTGGCGCCGACCTCGCCGCCGGAGACCGGCGCATCGAGATACTGGCAGCCGAGTGCTGCGATCCGCGCGGCGAAGGCTTTGGTCGCGATGGGATCGATCGAGGACATGTCGATCACCAGCTTGCCGGGTGACAGCCCTTCGGCAACGCCCTTGGCGCTGAACAGCACGTGTTCGACATCCGGCGTGTCGGGCAGCATCAGGATCACCACCTCGGCCGCGCGCGCGACCGCGGCGGCGTCGGCGAGCACGGTTGCCGCGGCGCGGAGGTCGGCGCCGAGGCTGGCGCGCTCGGGGACCAGGATTTCGTGTCCCGCGTTCTTGAGGTTGAGCGCCATCGGGCGCCCCATGATGCCAAGGCCGATGAAACCGATCCGCATGGTTTTTTCCCTTCGTTCCGTGCCGCGCTCAGACGCCATAGCGCCGGCGCCAGGCGAGCCCGGCGACGGTTTCGCCGGCCGGGCGGTATTCACAGCCGATCCAGCCCTGATAGCCGAGCGCGTCGATGCGCGCGAAAACATACTCCCAGCCGATCTCCCCGCTCCCGGGCTCGTTCCGGGCCGGAACATCGGCGATCTGCATGTGGTCGATCAGCGGCAGCAGCCGCGCCATCCGCCTGGTGACGTCGCCCTCGGTGATCTGGCAGTGATAGATATCGAATTGCAAGCCGAGGCGATCCCGCCCGATCGCCTCGATGAGGGCCGCCGCCTGGTCGGTGGTGTTGAGGAAATAGCCCGGCATGTCGCGGTGGTTGATCGGCTCGATCAGCAATTTGACCCCCGCCGCTTGCGCCTGTGCCGCAGCCCAGGCGAGGTTGGTGGCATAGACCGCGGCCAGCGTCACCGGTGAAAGCCCGGCCGGCGCGAGGCCAGCCATGCCATGCACCTGCCGGCAGCCGAGCGCCTGGGCATAGTCGAGGGCGCGCAGGATGCCGGCGCGGAATTCTTCTTCGCGGCCGGGGAGACAGGCGATGCCGCGCTCGCCCGCCGACCAGTCCCCGGGCGGGGCGTTGAACAGCACCTGGGTCAGGCCGTGGGCGTCGAGCGCGGCCCGGAGTGAAGCGGGTTCGTGGTCATAGGGAAACAGATATTCGACCGCGGTGAAGCCGGCGGCGGCGGCCGCGGCGAAGCGCTCCAGGAACGGCACTTCGTTGAACATCATCGACAGATTGGCGCAGAAACGCGGCATGGTCTCCTCCCCCGGGCACGATAGCCAGCGCGATGGTCAGCGCGCCGGCCGCTGGCCGGCGCGGGCCTGAAGCCGGCGCGGGCCTGAAGCTAGCCGGGTGTCGCGGAAATGGCCAGATGGGGAAATGGCCAGATGGGAACCGGCGGCGAGCCGACGCTCAGTGATCGGTCTCGTCGCCATCGGGCTCGACCTCGATATCGGCGTCGAGCGTATCGGAATCGTCTTCGAGGTCGGCGGTGTCCTCGATCACGTCCGCGTCCTCGACCACCTCGATATCGAGATCGGCATCCCCCAGTTCCGGCACCACCGCTTTCTTCGGCCGCTTATCCTCGGGCACCGCGACCGGCGGGCGGCGCAGGCGCGGCTGCTCCGGCGGCTGCTCGGCGCCGCATTTGGGGCAGATCGCCGGCTGCTTCAGGAGATCATAAAATCGGGTGCCGCAGTGGACGCAGACGCGCTTGCTGCCGAGTTCGGGCTTCACCATCAGGGGGCCTCGTTGGAACGCCAATCGGGCGCGCCCCATGCCATTCCCGTGCGCCCCTGTCAAACCCCGGATCGCCGTGCTATCGCGCCGGCGGCGATGGATGCGATGTCGGCGAGGAGAGACGCGGTGATGGAGCGGCCAGGAGCGGGACCAGGGACAGGGATGATGTCACGGCGCTCGGGGCGCGGGCTCGCGGGGGTGGCGCGCGTCCCCGGCGACAAATCGATCAGCCATCGGGCGTTGATGCTCGGGGCGCTCGCCATCGGCGAGAGCCGGATCAGCGGCCTGCTCGAAGGGGAGGACGTGCTGCGGACGGCGGCCGCGATGCGCGCGCTCGGCGCCGAGATCAGGCGCGAGGGGGACGGCGCCTGGCGCGTCGCCGGACGCGGGATCGGCGCCATCACCGAGCCCGAGGAGGTGCTGGACATGGGCAATTCCGGCACCGCGGCGCGGCTGCTGGCCGGCATTCTCGCAAGCCACCCGGTTTTTTCGGTGATCACCGGCGATGCCAGCCTGCGCCGGCGGCCGATGCGCCGGGTGATCACGCCGCTCGCTCTCTGCGGCGCGACGTTTTCCGCCCGCGCCGGCGGGAAGATGCCGCTCGCCATCGCGGGCACCGGACAGGCGTTGCCGATCGTCTACCGCCTGCCGGTCGCCTCGGCGCAGGTGAAATCGGCGATCCTGCTCGCCGGCCTCAACGCCCGCGGCGTGACCGTCGTCGAGGAGCCGGCGGCGACCCGCGATCATTCGGAAAACATGCTGCGCCATTTCGGCGCCAGCGTCGCGGTGAGCGAGGACCGGGGCGGGCGGGTGATCGAACTCGCCGGGCAGCCGGAGTTGCGCGCCGCCGACATCGCCGTGCCCGGCGATCCCTCCTCGGCGGCGTTCCCGCTGGTCGCGGCCCTCCTGGTGCCGGGCTCGGCGATCAGCCTGCCCGGTGTCGGGCTCAATCCGCTGCGCACCGGGCTGTTCGCGACGCTGGCCGAGATGGGGGCGGCGATCACCATCGAGAATCGCCGGATCAGCGGCGGCGAGCCGGTCGGCGATCTGGCGGTCGCCCACACCGCCCTCAGCGGCATCGATGTCGCGCCGGAGCGGGCGCCGAGCATGATCGACGAATATCCCATCCTCGCCGTCGCCGCCGCCTTCGCGCGCGGCACGACGCGGCTCCGCGGCCTCGCCGAATTGCGCGTGAAAGAGAGCGACCGGCTCGCCGCGACGGCGGCCCTGCTCACCGGCAATGGGGTTGCGGTCGAGATCGAGGGGGACGACCTGATCGTCCACGGCACCGGCGCGCCGCCGCCGGGCGGGGGGAGGGTCGCGACCGGAATGGATCACCGTATCGCGATGAGCGCGCTGGTGCTCGGCCTCGCCGCCGCGGCGCCGGTCGCGGTCGATGATGCCCGCTTCATCGACACCAGCTTCCCCGGCTTCGCCGCCCTGATGAACGGGCTCGGCGCGGCGATGGCCCCGGCGTGAGGGGGGCGGCGTGAGGGTGGCGGCGCTCATCATCGCGATCGACGGGCCGGCGGCGGCGGGGAAGGGAACGCTCGCCCGCCGCCTGGCGGCGCATTTCGGCCTGCCCTATCTCGATACCGGCCTCCTCTATCGCGCGGTTGCGCGCCGGGTGCTCGATCACGGCGGCGACCCCGCCGATCAGCAAGCGGCGGCGCGGGCGGCGGCGGCGCTCACCGCGGAGGATCTCACCCGCGACGATCTCCGCACCGATGACGTCGATCGCGCGGCGAGCGTGGTCGCCGGGCAGGCGCCGGTGCGCGCCGCCCTGCTCGCGTTTCAGCGCCACTTCGCGGCGAGCCAGGGCGCGGTGTTGGATGGGCGGGATATCGGCACCGTGGTGCTGCCCGAGGCGCCGGTGAAGCTGTTCGTCACCGCCGCGCCGGCGGCGCGCGCCGAGCGGCGCTGGCGCGAGCGCGCAGCCGCGCCCGAGGATCTCGCGCGGATCACCGCCGAACTCGCCTTGCGCGACGCACAAGATGCCGCCCGCGCGATCGCGCCCCTTCGCCCGGCGGCGGACGCGGTGACGCTCGACACCACCGCCCTCGACCCGGAAGCCGCGTTCCAGGCGGCGCTCGCCATCGTTCTCGCCATCATCGGGGCGAGGTCGCCGCTTTCGTGATCGCGGATGGCGACGAAAATCCCGCGCGAGCGCGGGTTTCACTTGACTCGAGAAGGGTTTGGCGTATCTGTCCACGGCGCCACGCGGCCGGACACACCTGGCCGCGTGGCGCGTTGCCGCTTCCGTTCATTCACGTGTTTCATCGGCCCCTGCCGCATGCAAGGGCAAGACGTGTCCGCCAGATGGACGCGCACACCAGGACCGGGCGGCCTTGCCGCCCCGCGCCACATAAGGATCGACCCATTCCGATGGCTGCCACTGCGCCTGTTACCGCCGCTCCCGTCCGCGCTGCCGGGGGCGAGGATTTCGCCGCCATGCTCGATCAGACCCTCGGCCGCGATGCCGGCTTCGAGGGCTCGGTCATCACCGGCCACGTGCTGCGCCTGACCGATGAATTCGCGATCGTCGATGTCGGGCTCAAAAGCGAAGGCCGGGTGCCGCTCAAGGAATTCGCGCCGCCCGGCATGGCGCCGGAGGTCAAGCCCGGCGATACGATCGAGCTGTTCGTCGAACGCTACGAGGACCGTGACGGCGCCATCGTGCTCTCGCGCGAGAAGGCGCGGCGCGAGGAATCGTGGACCAATATCGAAAAAGCCTTCGCCGCCAACCAGCGCGTGAGCGGCACCATCTACGGCCGCGTCAAGGGCGGCTTCACCGTCGATCTCGGCGGCGCCGTCGCGTTCCTGCCGGGAAGCCAGGTCGATATCCGCCCGGTGCGTGACGTGACCCCGCTGATGGGGACGCCCCAGCCCTTCCAGATCCTGAAAATGGACCGCGCGCGCGGCAACATCGTCGTCTCCCGCCGCGCCGTGCTCGAGGAGACCCGCGCCGAGCAGCGGAGCGAGCTGATCCAGGGCCTCAAGGAAGGCATGATCATCGACGGCGTGGTCAAGAACATCACCGATTACGGCGCCTTCGTCGATCTCGGCGGCGTCGATGGCCTCCTGCATGTGACCGACATCGCCTGGCGGCGCATCAACCACCCCGCCGAGGCGTTGCAGATCGGCCAGCCGGTGCGCGTGCAGGTGATCCGCTTCAACCCCGAGACCCAGCGCATCAGCCTCGGCATGAAGCAGCTCGAGGCGGACCCCTGGGAGGGGATCGCGGCGAAATACCCGCCGGGGACGAAATTCACCGGCCGCGTCACCAACATCACCGATTACGGCGCCTTCGTCGAACTCGAGCCCGGGGTCGAGGGGCTGGTGCATGTCTCGGAAATGTCGTGGACGAAGAAGAACGTCCATCCCGGCAAGATCGTCGCGACAAGCCAGGAAGTCGACGTCATGGTGCTCGACGTCGATGCCGGCAAGCGGCGTATCTCGCTGGGCTTGAAGCAGGTCCAGGGCAATCCCTGGGAGGTCTTCGTCGACGAGCATCCGATCGGCTCGACGATCGAGGGCGAGGTCCGCAACATCACCGAATTCGGCCTGTTCATCGGCCTCACCGCCGATCTCGACGGCATGGTGCACATGTCCGACATCTCCTGGGACGAGCCCGGGGAGGTCGCGATCAATAAATACACCAAGGGCGACGTGGTGCGCGCCAAGGTGCTCGACGTCGATGTCGAGAAGGAACGCATCAGCCTCGGGATCAAGCAGTTGCAGGTCGATCCGGCGGCGGATGTGCTCGATCGCGTCCACAAGGGCGATATCGTCACCTGCGTCGTGACGGCGGTGCAGTCGAACGGCATCGAGGTCAAGGTGGACGACGTTCTCGGCGGCTTCATCCGCCGCGCCGAACTCGCCCGCGACAAGGCCGATCAGCGCGCCGAGCGCTTCGCGGTCGGCGAAAAGCTCGACGCCAAGGTGACCGCGGTGGATCGCGCCGCGCGCAAGCTCAGCCTCACCATCAAGGGCAAGGAAGTGGACGAGGAGAAGCAGGCGATGGCCGATTTCGGCTCCTCCGATTCCGGCGCCTCGCTCGGTGACATCCTCGGTGCCGCGATCCGCCGGCGTAATCAGCAGGCGCGGCAGGAAACCGACTGAGGCGGCGCTCGCGGATGAGCTTCGAGACCGATCTGCTTCTCGACAGGCGGCGCCTCAAGCGCCGCCTGATGCTGTGGCGGGTCGTCGCCGTTCTTGCCGTCGTCGCGGCGCTTGGCGCGGGATTGGGCGGTGGCGGCATCGCCCTCGGCAGGCCGCATGTCGCGCGGCTTCTGGTGCGTGGGGTGATCACCGAGGACCGCGCCTTGACCCGCGCGGTCGGCGCGCTCGCCGCCGATCCGTCGGTCGCGGCGCTGGTGGTCGAGATCGACAGCCCCGGCGGCTCGGTCGCCGGGGGCGAATCCCTGCACGACGCCATCGCCTTGGTTGCCGCGAAAAAGCCGGTGGTCGCGGTGATGGACGGGATCGCCGCCTCGGCGGGCTATATGATCGCGGTGCCGGCGGCGCGGATTTTCTGTAGCCCGGCGACGCTGACCGGCTCGATCGGCGTCTTGCTCGAAACCGGCGACGTCTCCGGCCTCCTCGGCAAGCTCGGGGTCAATGCCGATGCCATCGTCTCCGGCCCGCTCAAGGACCAGCCGAGCTTCACCAAGCCGCTCTCGCCGGAAGGAAGGCTCGCGATGCAATCCCTGGTGATGGACATGTACGAGCAGTTCGTCGCCATGGTCGCCGAGGGGCGGCATATGGACCCGGCGCGGGTGCGCCAGCTCGCCGATGGCCGCGCCTATACCGGGCATCAGGCGCTGCCGCTCGGCCTCGTCGATCAGTTCGGCGGCGAGAGCGAGGCGCGAGCGTGGCTCGCGAAAAACCGCGCGATCCCGGAAACCCTGCCGGTCAGCGAGATCGAAACCCGGAGCCTCGCCGAGCGCATGCTCGGCGGCAATCTCGGCGGGATGCTCTCCATTCCGCTGAAAATCTTGTTTTCACAACACCTTATGCTTGACGGCGGGTGGGCGCTCTGGCAGCCTTCGAGCGAGTGAGGAGCCGCATGGCCGCGAGCCGGGCGCTTTTGTGGCGTGGCATCGTGGGGCGTGGCATCGTGGGAGGAGGATGCGAAACATGACGAAATCCGAACTGATCGCCGAGCTGGCGGCCGCCAATCCGCATCTTTACGCGAGCGATGTCGAGAAGATCGTCAACACGATTTTCAAGGAAATCGCGGGCGCCCTGGCGCGCGGGGCGCGGGTGGAGCTGCGCGGCTTCGGCGCCTTCACCGTCAAGCATCGCGAGGCCCGCACCGGGCGCAACCCGCGCACCGGCACGCTGGTCGAGGTCGAGGAAAAGGGCGTGCCCTTCTTCAAGGCCGGCAAGGAGTTGCGCGAGCGCGTCAATCACGGCAACGCGGTGGCCGTCCCCTGACCTCCGGCCGCGCGATGCTCCGTTTTCTCCTCCTTCTGCCGCTATTGCTGCTCATCGTGCTGTTCGTGGTCTCGAACACCGCGCCGGTGGAATTGCGTCTGTGGCCGACGGGGTGGAGCCTGGAGGCGCCGCTGGCGCTCTGCATGCTCGGGGCGATGGCCATCGCTTTCCTGCTCGGGGCGCTGTTCACCTGGTTTCCGGCGCTCGCCGCGCGGCGGCGGGCGCGGCGGGCGGAAGCGCGGGCGGCGGGGCTCGATCAAGAGGTCGCGGCGCTCAAGGCACGGCTCAGCGATCGCCCGACCCTGCTGCCGCCCGCCGGCTGACGGCGATGGGCGGCGCGGCGCGGGTCAAGATTTGCGGTATCAACAGCGAGGCCGCGTTCGATGCCGCCGTGGCCGCCGGCGCGGATTGGCTCGGTTTCGTTTTTTTTCCGCCCTCGCCGCGCGCGATCAGCGCCGAACGCGCCGCCGGGCTTTCGGCGCGGGCGCCGGGCGGCCCGCTCCGGGTCGGCCTCTTCGTGCGCCCAAATCCCGCCGAGATCGCCGCCGTGCTCGCCGCGCTCCCGCTCGATATCCTGCAAATTCACGGCCCCGCCGAGCAGGCGCGCGCGGTCCGGGCGCGGTTCGGGAAGCCGGTCTGGCGCGCGGTCGGAATCGCCTCGGCGGCGGATTTGCCGGTGGCTGCCGACGGCGCCGATGCCCTGCTCCTCGATGCCAGCCCGCCGCGCGGCGCGACCCGCCCTGGCGGCAATGCCCGGCCCTTCGACTGGACCCTGCTCCGTGGCTGGCGCCCCCCCGCGCCCTGGCTGCTGGCCGGCGGCCTGACCCCGGAGACTGTCGCCGCCGCCATTGCTGCCACCGGTGCTTCGGCCGTCGATGTCTCCTCCGGGGTCGAGCGGCGCCCGGGCGAGAAAGACCCGGCCCTGATCCGCGCCTTCATCGCCGCCGCGCATGGGGAAAGTAGCGAGTAGATTCTTCTTTTTCTGAAGAAAAAGAAGCAAAAAGACTTTTCTCCCGGGACAGCGCCTGCGGCGCCGTCTAAAAATTCAAAAGTTTTTTGGTTCTTTTTTTCAAAAAAGAACTCTTCTTCCTCTCTTCACTCTCGAAACTCCGCGAGCCGGTAGCCCTGCGCGAACAGGGCGGCGCGGAGCGAGGTATGGGTGATGCGCGCGCGCGCCGCTTCCGCCACCACCGGTTTGGCGCGAAACGCGATCCCGAGCCCGGCGGTCGCCAGCATGGCGAGATCATTGGCGCCGTCGCCGATCGCCATCGTCGCGGCGAGCGGGATCGCGTGCGCCGCCGCAAGCTCGCGCAGGATGCGCGCCTTCGCGTCGCGGTCGAGCACCGGCTCGGCGACCGTGCCGGTGAGCGTCTCGCCGTCGTCCCGCAGATGATTGGCGAAATGGGCGGCAAATCCCAGGCGTTCGGCGATGCGGGCGGTGAAATAGGTGAACCCGCCGGAGACCAGGGCGGTGACGGCGCCATGGGCGCGCATGGTCGCGATCAGCTCGCGCGCCCCCTCGGTGCAGCGGAGCCGGGCGGCGACGCGGTCGAGGGCGGCGAGCCTGGTGCCGCGCAACCGCGCGACGCGGGCGCGGAGCGCCTCCCCGAAATCGATCTCGCCTTCCATGCTGCGCGCCGTGATCGCGGCGATTTCGGCGCCGATGCCGGCCTCGGCCGCGAGTTCGTCGATCACCTCGGCGGTGATGATGGTGCTGTCCATGTCGGCGGTGAGCAGACGCTTGCGCCGCCCGGCGGCGGGGAGGCAAAACACGTCGATCGGCCGGGCGCCGAGCGCCGCGGCCAGCGCCTCTTGCGCGGGCGGGGCGGGGCAGGGGAGATCGACGGCCTCGCCGGGGGCGAGACTGTCGGGCGGCCCGGCACGGGCGGCGTCGCGGAGGGCGGCGAGGGTGCCGGGATCGATTGTGGTCGCTTCGCGGTCGGCAACGAGGGTGAGGACGTAATTCATGGCTGGGGTCATGGCCGGCGGACCATGCGGGCGGAATGCCGCCGAGGCAAGGGTGGAGACCGCGCTGATCGTCGCCGGGCCGACGGCGTCGGGCAAATCGGCGCTGGCGCTGGCGCTCGCCGAGCGGCTCGGCGGCGTCGTCATCAATGCCGATGCGATGCAGCTCTATCGCGATCTCCGCATCCTGACGGCGCGGCCGAGCGACGCCGATTGCGCCCGCGCGCCGCATGTTCTCTACGGCGTTCTGCCCGCCGCCCCGCCGGCGAACGCGGCCTGGTGGCGGGGCGCGGCGCTGGCGGCGCTGGAGGAAGCGCGGGCTTCCGGGCGCGTGCCCATTCTGTGCGGCGGCAGCGGGCTCTATTTGCAGGCGCTGATCGGGGGTCTCGCCGCGATCCCGCCGGTTCCCGACGCCGTGCGGGAAGAGGTGCGGGCGCGGCTGGCGGCGATCGGGCCGGCGGCCCTCCACGCCGAACTCGCGGCCTCAGATCCCGCGACGGCGACGCGCCTCCGCCCAAGCGATGGCCAGCGGATCGCGCGCGCCATGGAAGTCCGGCTGGCGACCGGGCGCGGGCTCGCCGCCTGGCAGGCGGAACCCGCCGCGCCGCCGGCGGGCTGGCGGTTCGCGAGCATCCTTCTCGACCCGCCGCGCGTGGCCTTGCGCGCCGCGATTGCTCGCCGGTTCGATGCCATGCTGGCTTTGGGCGCGCTCGCGGAAGCGCGGGCGCTGCTGGCGCGCGGGCTCGATCCCGCGCTGCCGCTGCTCCGCGCCCATGGCGTCCCCGAACTCGCCGCCCATCTCCGCGGCGAAATCACCCTTGGCGAGGCGCAGCGGCGGGCCGAGCTGGTGACCGGGCAATACACCAAGCGCCAGGCGACGTGGTTTCGTCACCATCGCTTGAGCACACGAAATTATGCGATTAATGCGAGAATCGATGATTTCACGCAATTTTCGCAAAGAAGCATGGCTGATCTGCTCAATTTTCTAACCTCCGCCGGGTTGACGCCACAAGCCTCCCCGGCCTAGTGGAACCCGCGAGTTGAGAGGTGACGGGCGATGACGACGAACGAGATGCGGCCGGGGGCGGAAATTCTGTTGCGCGCGCTGAAGGAGCAGGGCGTCGAGGTGATTTTCGGCTATCCCGGCGGCGCGGTCTTGCCGATCTATGACGCGATTTTTCAGCAGAACGCCATCCGCCACATCCTGGTCCGCCACGAACAGGCGGCGGTGCATGCCGCCGAGGGCTACGCGCGCTCGACCGGCAAGGTCGGCGTCGTTCTGGTGACCAGCGGGCCGGGCGCGACCAATGCCGTGACCGGCCTCGTCGACGCGCTGATGGACAGCATCCCGATCGTCTGTCTCACCGGCCAGGTGCCGACCCATCTGATCGGCAATGACGCCTTCCAGGAAGCCGATACGACCGGGATCACGCGGCCGGCGACCAAGCATAATTACCTCGTCCGCAAATCCGAGGATCTGGCGCGGGTGGTGCATGAGGCGTTCTATGTCGCGCGCTCGGGCCGGCCGGGGCCGGTGGTCGTCGATCTGCCCAAGGACATCGTCATCAACCCCGCCCCCTACACCCCGCCGGCGACGGCGCCGCATCGCAGCTATCGGCCGCTGCTCGATCCCGATCCGGCGGCGATCGCGGCGGCGGTCAAGCTGCTGAAAGCGGCGAAACGGCCGATCATCTACACCGGCGGAGGCGTGATCAATGCCGGGCCGAAGGCGGCAGAGTTGCTGACCCGCCTGGTGCGCGAGACCGGATTTCCCTGCACCTCGACGCTGATGGGCCTCGGCGCCTGTCCGGCCGCCGATCGGCATTTCCTCGGCATGCTCGGGATGCACGGGACCGTCGAGGCCAATCTCGCGATGCATGGCTGCGACGTGATGCTCGCGGTCGGCGCCCGCTTCGATGACCGCGTCACCGGCCGACTCAACGCCTTCAGCCCCGGCGCCAAGAAAATCCATATCGATATCGATCCTTCCAGCATCAACAAGAACGTGCCGGTGGAGGTCGCGATCGTCGGCGATGCCGGGCGGGCGCTCTCGGCGCTGCTCGCCGCCTGGACGCAAAATACGACGCCGCCCGACCGCGCCGCCCTCGCCGCCTGGTGGCGTGAGATCGAGACCTGGCGGGCGCGCGATTGCCTGCGTTATTCCCAGGCGACGGCGCCGGGCGCGATCATCAAGCCGCAGCACGCCATCCGCCGGCTTTACGAGATCACCAGGGAATCGGGGCGCGAGACTTTCATCTCGACCGAGGTCGGCCAGCACCAGATGTGGGCGGCGCAGCATTTCCGCTTCGAGCGCCC
>JAKCCP010000299.1 GCA_021841985.1 Pseudomonadota bacterium
TCGAAGGAAAGATCGGCGACGGGGCGCGTGCGCGCCTTCGCGAGCGGATTTTCCGGTGAGCTTTCCGGAGGGGCCGGGCTGTGCGGCGCGGTGGCGGGCATGAGGGATCCTCCGGCGCGGGGTTGCGAACCGCCTGCTCGTATCGCGCCGGCGGCGCCGCGCCAACCCCCGGCGGCGGCCTTCTTCTTGATCCACCCCCTGGCGGGCGGGGCGCGGGCGGCTTAGGCTTTTCCCAGTGACCCGCCTTTCCGGGGTGACGCGCCGCCTCGGCGCCCCGCCCGCGAGCGCTGGGTCGATCACGGCTTCAGGAGGAAGTGACATCATGGAAGACATCGTCATCGTCGCCGCCGCCCGCACCCCGGTCGGCAGCTTCAACGGCGCCTTCGGGGCGGTGCCGGCGCACACGCTCGGCGCGACCGCGCTCACGGCGGCGATCGGCCGCGCGAAACTCGACCCGGGTGACGTCGACGAGGTGATCCTCGGCCAGATCCTCGCCGCCGGCCAGGGCATGAACCCGGCCCGCCAGGCGGCCCGCGCCGCCGGCATCCCCGACGACAAGACGGCGTTCGGCATCAATCAGGTCTGTGGCTCGGGCCTCCGCGCCGTCGCTTTGGCGGCGCAGCAGGTGCTGAGCGGCGAGAGCAGGATCGTCGTCGCCGGCGGCCAGGAAAGCATGAGCCTCGCCCAGCACGCGGCGCATCTCCGCGCCGGGGTGAAAATGGGCGATCTCGGCTTCGTCGACACCATGATCAAGGATGGGCTCTGGGATATCTTCAACGGCTATCACATGGGCGTCACCGCCGAGAACGTCGCCCGCGCCTATCAGATCACCCGCGAGGAGCAGGACGGCTTCGCCCTCGCCTCGCAGCAGAAGGCGAGTGCCGCGCAGAAGGCCGGCCGCTTTCAAAGCGAGATCGCCCCGGTGACGGTGAAGGGCCGCAAGGGCGACGTGGTGGTGAGCGAGGACGAATATATCCGCCATGACGCCTCCGCCGAGACGATGGCCAAGCTGCGTCCGGCGTTCACCAAGGACGGCACGGTGACGGCGGCGAATGCGAGCGGCATCAACGACGGCGCCGCCGCCCTCGTCGTGATGGCGGCGAGCGAGGCGGCCAAGCGCGGCCTGACCCCGCTTGCCCGCATCGCCGCCTTCGCGACCGCCGGCGTCGATCCGGCGCTGATGGGCACCGGCCCGATCCCGGCCTCGCGCAAGGCGCTGGCGCGCGCCGGCTGGAGCGTCGAGGATCTCGATCTGATCGAGGCCAACGAGGCGTTCGCGGCGCAAGCCTGCGCGGTGAACAAGGATCTCGGCTGGGATCCGGCGAAGGTGAACGTCAATGGCGGCGCGATCGCGATCGGCCACCCGATCGGCGCGTCCGGCGCGCGCATCCTGGTGACGCTGCTCGCCGAGATGGCCCGACGCGATGCGCATAAGGGCCTGGCGACGCTCTGCATCGGCGGCGGCATGGGTGTCGCCATGTGCGTCGAACGCTGACCCCTCCCCTCCCCATCCTCGTCGGGGTGGGGAGGGGGCGCGATTTGCTGTGCCGCAACATTGATTTCGCTCAACATAATCCCCGCAGGGCGTGCTAGGCTTGGAACCGCGAGAGGTTCATAACGGGAGGCAAGCATGGAACGGGTCGCATTGGTCACCGGCGGGACACGGGGCATCGGGGCGGCGATTTCGCGGGCGCTCAAGGCGGCGGGGTGCCGCGTGGTCGCGAGCTATGCCGGCAATGACGCCGCCGCGAGAGCCTTCGCCGAGGAAACCGGGATCTCGGTGCTGCGTTTCGATGCCGGCGATTACGGCGCCTGCGAGGTCGCGGTCGCCGACATCGTCAAGGCGCACGGGCCGGTCGGCATTCTCGTCAACAACGCCGGCATCACCCGCGATGCGACACTCGCGCGCATGACGCGCGAGATGTGGGACGCGGTGATCGCGACCAATCTCACCTCCTGCTTCAACCTCTGCAAGCTCACCTTCGATGCGATGCGGGCGCTGAAATTCGGCCGCGTCATCAATATCAGCAGCATCAACGGCCAGGCCGGACAATATGGGCAGGTGAATTATTCCGCCGCCAAGGCCGGCATGATCGGCTTCACCAAGGCTTTGGCCCAGGAAGGCGCCCGCCATGGCATCACCGTCAACGCCATCGCCCCAGGTTACATCGATACCGAGATGGTGCGCGCGGTGCCGGAGGAGGCGCTGCAGAAGGTGATCGCGAAAATCCCTGTCGGCCGCCTCGGCGATGTCGAGGAGATCGCCCGCAGCGTGGTGTTTCTCGCCGGCGAGGCGGCCGGTTTCATCACCGGCGCGACATTGACCATCAATGGCGGCCAATACATGACCTGAGCGCCATTAATCGAAATGTAGCACTTCGACGCTAAACTGTTCCCCGGCCGCAAGGAGGGGGACAATGCCTCTGGATGCTCATTCCGATCGGGCAGGGATCGATAGGCCGGGCGAGGTACTGGCCGCGGGTGCCGCGGCGCCCGCCCCGGCGCGCATCATCGCCGCCATCGCCGAGGATATTGGCCGGCTTTCGGTCGATATCGCCGATCTCGTCGGCGATGTGCAGGAGGTCAACGCCCATCTCGAGGGGCAGTCCCGGCAGGTCGGCGCGATCGGCGCCGCGAGCGCCGAGATCGTCGCGAGCAACCGCCTGATCGCCGAGACGGCGGCGGAAAATGCCCGCATGGCGGCGGCGGCGCGCCAGGATACCGAGATGTCCGCCGCCGAGGTGCGGGCCTCCTTGGGCGCGATCGAACGGCTGGTCGCCGCCGCCGGCACGATCCGGAGCCAGGTCGGCGCTTTCGGGGAGGCCATCGCGACGGTCGGCAAGGTCTCCCAGAATATCGACCGCATCGCCCGCCAGACCAATCTTCTCGCGCTGAACGCGACGATCGAGGCGGCACGGGCCGGCGAGGCCGGGCGCGGCTTCGCGGTCGTCGCCAGCGAGGTCAAGGCGCTCGCCAAGCAGACCAGTGCCGCCACCGCCGAAATCGGCGCGACCCTCGCCGCCCTCACCAATGCCTTGCAGCTCCTGACCCGCCATGTGGATGTC
>JAKCCP010000286.1 GCA_021841985.1 Pseudomonadota bacterium
GGCGCTGGCGAGCGCCGGTTTTTGATCGGGCCAGTTTTTGATCGGGCCGGTTTTTGATCAGTTCGGCTTGCCAAACCCGCCGCCGCCCTCCATATCCCGCCGAGCCGCATCGGAAAAGGCTGGGCAAGAGGGTTCCGATCGGCTATAGACTGGTTCAGATCGGGCGCGCGGGGCATGGGCCTCGCCGCGCCCGTTGTGGTATGGAGGCCGCTCGTGTCTGAAACGCCGCTTGAAAAGATCCGCAATATCGGGATCACCGCGCATATCGACGCGGGCAAGACCACCACCACCGAGCGCATCCTCTATTACACCGGGGTTTCGCACAAGATCGGCGAGGTCCATGACGGCAACACCACGACCGATTACATGGAGCAGGAGCGCGAGCGCGGCATCACCATCACCTCCGCCGCCGTCACCTGCGAGTGGAAGAGCCACCGCATCAACATCATCGACACCCCCGGCCATATCGATTTCAACATCGAGGTCAACCGCTCGCTCCGGGTGCTCGATGGCGCCGTGTTCATCATCGAGGGCGTCGCCGGCGTGCAGCCGCAATCGGAGACCAACTGGCGCCTCGCCGACCGCTATAATGTCCCGCGCGTCATCTTCATCAACAAGCTCGACCGCACCGGCGCCGATTTCTATCGCGCCTTCGACACGCTCAAGGAAAAGCTCGACATCGTCGCCCTGCCGCTGCAACTCCCGATCGGCACCGAGGATCAGTTCGTCGGCGTCGTCGATCTGGTCGAGATGAAGGCGATCATCTGGGAGGGCGGCGAACTCGGCGCGAAATACCACGACGCGCCGATCCCCGCCGATCTCGTCGAAAAAGCCAAGGAACACCGCCAGACGCTGCTCGATACCGCGCTCTCGGTCGATGACGCGGCGATGGAGGAGTATTTCGAGTCCGGCGACGTCGCCACCGAAACCCTGAAGCGCTGCATCAAGGCGGGCACGATCAGCGGCGCCTTCCGCCCGGTGCTGTGCGGCACCGCGTTCAAGAACAAGGGCGTGCAGCCGCTGCTCGACGCCGTGCTCGACTATCTCCCCTCCCCCGTCGATGTCCCCGGCATCAAGATCGCCGCCGAGGAGGGCGAGGACGAACACGCCGAGCGCCGCCGCATCAAGGCCGACGCCGGCGCCCCCTTCGCCGGCCTCGCCTTCAAGATCATCAACGACAAATACGGCACCCTGACCTTCGTGCGCGTCTATGCCGGAACCCTGCGCTCGGGCGATACGGTGCTCAACACCACCCGCGATCACAAGGAACGCATCGGGCGGATGTTCCAGATGCACGCCGACAAGCGCGCCGAGATCAAGGAGGTTTCGGCCGGCGACATCGCCGCCTTCGTCGGCCTCAAGGACACCATGACCGGCGATACCCTCGCCGCCGCGAGCGACCCGGTGGTGCTGGAGCGCATGGCCTTCCCGGTGCCGGTGATCGACATCTCGGTCGAACCGCGGACCAAGGAATCGGTCGAGAAAATGACCATCGGCCTCCAGAAGCTGGCCGGCGAAGACCCCTCGCTCAGGCTCCGCACCGATCAGGAGAGCGGGCAGACCATTCTTTCGGGCATGGGGGAGCTGCATCTCGAAATCATCATCGACCGCCTGAAGCGGGAATACGGCGTCGAGGCCAATATCGGCGCGCCGCAGGTCGCCTATCGCGAAACCATCACCCGCCCGCACACCGAAATCTACACCCACAAGAAGCAGTCCGGCGGCTCCGGCCAATACGCCGAGGTCAAGGTGGTTTTCGAGCCGATGGAGCGCAACGGCGGCATCGTCTTCGAGAACAAGGTGGTCGGCGGCTCGGTGCCACGCGAATATATCCCGGCGGTGGAAAAGGGCATCCGCGTGCAGGCCGAAACCGGCGTCCTCGCCGGGTTCCCGACCGTCGATTTCAAATATACCCTGGTCGATGGCAAGTATCACGACGTCGATTCGAGCGCGCTCGCCTTCGAGATCGCCGCCAAGGCCTGTTTCCGCGACGGCATGAAAAAGGCGAGCCCGATCATCCTGGAGCCGATCATGGATGTCGAGATCACGACGCCACAGGACCATGTCGGCGACGTGGTCGGTGACATCAACCGCCGCCGCGGCATGATCCAGAACCAGGAAAGCTCGGGCTCGACGATCATCGTCCGCGCCCATGTTCCCTTGAAGGAAATGTTCGGCTATATTTCCGACCTTCGCAGCATGACCAAGGGGCGCGCGTCCTTCACCATGCAGTTCCACCATTACGATCCCGTGCCACGCAACATCGCGGACGAGATCATGGCCAAGAGCGCCTGATGGCCCCGGCCTGATGCCAACGCCCCGTCTGCACTGGATGCGGGGGCGGCGCGACGAGGAGGGCGGGCAAGCCCGTACCCTCGAATGGATCGGATGTGACGACGCGGGCGCGGCTATCGCCCGCGTCGTGCGTTTACAGGGGCCGCTCCACGCCGGCTGGCGGCTCTACCGCGCCGTCGCCCTCGATACCGAGGCCCGCGTGGTCCAACTCCGCCCCCCGCCCCCCGCCGGCGCCGACTGGCTCGCCTATATCGGCGGCCAAGTCGTCGGCCGCGCCGCCCTCCCCCTCCAAGCCGTCCGCACCGCCGAGGCGGCATTGGGAACGGGGTGAAGGATTTTGCACCGAAACCCACAGGAGGCACTCGAATGGCTCTTGAAGATTTCCGTTTGTGTGAAGATCAGAACAATTCCGATCCTTTTGTGACTGTTCTGGCTGGTGACGGAAAAATCCGAGTTATCACCAGAGTTTCCCGAGATGCCATCGACGATCATTGGCAACTCTCGTCATCATCCCAACAACAACGTGTTCGGTTGGTTCAGGACAATCTGAACCGGATAAGCAATATCATTGCTCGAAAATATCACGCCCGTGACCATACGCGCTTCACGGACCGATTCGGCAACACCGATGAGAACAATAGGCTGATAACCGTGGATCTTGCTGACCTAGAGGGCGAAGATAACAAAACCACGTGATGCGGGTCTGGGGGCGCTGCCCCCAGCGGAGTCCAGAGGCGGAGCCTCTG
>JAKCCP010000103.1 GCA_021841985.1 Pseudomonadota bacterium
TCGGCGCCGGCGCGTGGCTGGCGGCGGCGGCGGCACGCTTCGCGACCGCGAGATCGAGTTCGCCGGCGAGCCCGGTGGTTTCGACGAGCGTGACGAAATCCTCCGTCCCGGCGATCTCGATCCCGGCGATGGCCTGGGGGCGAAGCAGCGCCTCGTAATGGTGCAGGCCGCGATCGCCGAGGCGAACGATCGGCTGATACACGAGCTGATAGCGCTCCTCGCGGATCGCCCGGCGCAAGGCTCCGGCATGCTTCGCCGCCTGGCGGACATAATCGGCGAGGCCGCCGGCGAACCCGGCCTTGGCCAGCCCCTCGATCCCGCCGCGAGCAAACACGCCGAGCGCGTGGCGGAGCGCCCGCGCCGCCTGATCCTGCGTCAGCTCATCGGCGGCCAGTTTCAGGCGTTGCGAGGCGACCGTGCCGGCGATGCCGCGCGCCTGCAAGGCGCTTTCGAGCGCGGCGGCGACGGCGACGATATCATGTGATGCCTCCGCCGCCAGCATGCCGACCCGGCCCGGCGCGGCCTCGCCGACCAGGGCGTTCGGGGTGATCTCCTCCAGTATCGCGCCGAGGCCCAGGTTCTGGCCTTGGACGCCGCCGGGGGCGGAGATTTCCAAGAGATCGAGCCCGCCACCCGCCCCTTGGCGGAGCCGCGCCTGCGCCGCCGCCAGAACCGGCCGCGCCGCGCCGCCGCCGGCCGGCTTGCCGAGCGGCAGCGGCAAGGCGGCGAAGGTGAGGCAGAGCTTGGCGGGGCGGCCGGCCTCGGCGAACAGGAGACCGGCGAGGGCGCGCGGCGTGCGCGCCTTGTCGGCCAGACGCAGCGTCATCGGCAATTGCCGCCCGCGCATCGGCAGGACGGTCAGCGCCTGGTCGAAGGCCTCGCGGTCGCCCGGCGCCACCAGTTCACGCACCGGCTGGCCGAGGAAACTCTCCGGCTTGCGGCCGAGCAGGGAGTGGAAAGCGCCGGTCGCGAAGGTGATTTTGCCGTCCGGCGTGGTTTCGACCAGGAGATCGGCGGCGGCGAAGGAGAAGGTGACGAAACGCTCGCGAGGGTCGATCGGGGTGGCGGACATGGCGGGGGTCAGGGCCTTCCAAAATCGTGCCGGCGCGACCGGGCGGCGCTCGGTTTCATGCGGCGCGGATCGAGGTCACGAAGCCATCCACTTCCTCGCGCAGCGTTTCCGAGAGGGTGGAAAGCCCGGTCGCGGCGGTGAGCGTCTGATCCGCCGCGGTGCCGATCTCGCCCGAGGTTTTCGTGATGCCGCCGAGATTGCGGTTGACATCCTCGGTGCCTTGCGCGGCGCGCTGGATACTGTCGGCGATCTCGCCAGTCGCGGCGCCCTGCTCCTCGACCGCGGCGGCGATCGCATTGGCGATCTCGTTGATACGGCCGATCGTGCCATCGATCCCGCGGATCGCGGTCACCGCCTCGCTGGTCGCGCCCTGGATACCCTGGATCTGGGCGGCGATTTCCTCGGTCGCGCGCGCCGTCTGGTTGGCGAGGGCCTTGACCTCGCTCGCCACCACGGCAAAGCCCTTGCCATGCTCGCCGGCGCGCGCCGCCTCGATCGTCGCGTTCAGCGCGAGAAGATTGGTCTGGCCGGCGATATCCTGGATCATGCTGACCACCTCGCCGATCTTTTGCGCCGCCTGGGCGAGCCCGGTCACTTTTTCATTGGTGCGGCGCGCTTCCTCGGCGGCCTGGCCCGCGACCCCGGCGGAGTTCGCGACCTGCTGGCTGATTTCGCGGATCGAGGCGGTCAGTTGCTCGGTCGCGCCGGCGACGCTCTGCACATTGGCCGAGGCGGTGTTCGAGGCGTTGGCGACCAGGCCGACGCGCTCCGTCGCGTCATTGGCGGCCTGGCTCATCGCCGCGGAGGTCGCGCGCATCTCGGTCGAGGCGGTCATCACTTTTTGCACGAGTTGGCCGACCCGTTCCTCGAACCCGTCGGCGAGGCGGTGCAACTGCGCCGCCGCCGCGTCCTGAAGCCGGCGCTCGGCGGCTTGCCGCTCGGCGACGGCGGCGTTTTCGGCCGCCCGCGCGGCTTCGATCTCGGCCATCTGGCGGGCGGATTGGGCGATCAGCCGGGCGAGCGCGTCGGCGAGCCACATCAGCACGCCGGCCTCGCTCACCAGGATCACGGCGTGCAACACGACCCGGCCGAAATCCGCCCCGCCGGGATAGATCGCCGCCGGCAGCAGGAAATTGAGCGCGAGGTGATGCACCGCGACCGCCACCGCGCCGGCGAGGATCGCGCCCGCATCGCAATAGACCACCAGCCCGGCGAGGGTCGCGAAGAAATACATATGCATGTCGATCTGCCAGGGATGACCCGCCATCTCGAACACCGCCAACGCCACCATTCCCATCGCCGCCACCGCGACGACGAGGCGGGTCGAAGGGCCGTTCCCCGCCATCCGCCACGACAGCGTCGCCGCCCCGGCGAGAACCAGCGCGAGCAGCGCTGGCATCAACATCGGAAAGCCGCGAAGCGCAGCGATGACGATGACGAGCCCGACATTGGCCCAGAGAAAAGCGATCAATCCGCGGCTCGCGCTCTCGCGCAGCCGCGCCAGGGTGTCGTGCCCTGCATTCGCCGGCTCAGAGAGAGTTTCAGAGAGGTTCATGATGAAATTTTCCCATTGCAGTCACCGAGAGCTTGCGGATCGAGGAGCAGCCAGGCGCCGGCCTCGCGGAGCCGCGCGCGGCTTTCGGCGTGATCGAGGCGAACCACCAGGATCGCCGGCAGGACACCGGCGCGAATGATCGCGACCCCGGCCTCGGACGCGGCGAGGAAACTGCGTGTCGCGTTCCACCACGGTGGAAAAACGGCGGCGAGGACGGCGCCCTCGGGTGCCGGCGGACGCGGCGCCAGCGTGAGCATGGCGAGCGCGAGCGTGCTTCCCGCGAGCAGCAGCGACGCATTCGCCGCCACCGGCCAGGGCCGGGCTCGACGCGTTGGATGTCTGGTTCGAGAGCGGGACATGGCGCCGAGCGTAACGGCGGCTAGTACTGCGATT
>JAKCCP010000315.1 GCA_021841985.1 Pseudomonadota bacterium
AAGAATATTATATAGATATCTATAGAAAAAGAAAAAAAATCTTCTTTTTCTGAAGAAAAAGAAGCAAAAAGACTTTCTTCCCGTTTTTCCTAACCTCTCAGTGGCCGCCGGTGCGGGCGCTGACCAGGCGTTCGGCGAGGACGGCGGCGATGATGATGCCGCCGATCGCCGAGCCCTGCCAGAACGGCGAGACGCCGAGCAGATTGAGGCCGTTCCGGATCATCACCATGATCAGAACGCCGATCAGCGTGCCGATGATCGAGCCGCGCCCGCCGGCCAGACTGGCCCCGCCGATGACGACGGCGGCGATCGCGTCCAGCTCCAGCGCGGTGCCGGCGAGCGGGTCGATGGATAGGATCTGCGCCGAGAGCAGGACGCCTGCGACCGCGGCGAGCGCGCCGGAGACGACATAGGGCATGATGCTGTAGAGGAGCACGTTGAGCCCGGCGGCCCGCGCCGCCTCGCGGTTCGAGCCGATGGCATAGATCGTCCGCCCGCCCTTGGTGAAGGTGAGATAGAGCCAGGCCAGCACATAGAGCACGAGCAGGGTCGCGACATTGGAGGGAATGCCGAGGATCGGCGTGTAGACGAGATCGTTGAACCCCGGCGGCAGATCGGAGATCGAGTTCTGGCCCGAGAAAATATAGGCGAGGCTGCGCCCGATCGCCATCACGCCGAGGGTGACGACGAACGAGGCGAGGCCGAAGCGGGCGACCAGCACGCCGGAAAAGAGGCCGATCCCGGCCCCCGCCGCGATGGCGACACAAACCCCGCCGAGAATGCCGGCATGCGGCATAGCAAGCCCCATCAGCACCGACGTCACCCCGAGCACCGAGCCCACCGAGAGATCGATCCCGCCGGTCAGGATCACGAAGCTCATCCCGGCGGAGACGATCCCGGTCACCACCGACTGATCGAGGAGGTTGAGGAGATTATTGGTCTGGAGGAAGAACGGCGAGGCAGCCGAGAGGGTCACGAAGACGACCAAGGCGAGGCCGAGCATCCTGATCTCCAGCCGCGTGGCAAGGCGGCGGAGCGATCCAAGCCGGGCGATGGTCTCTGACATGCCGGGGGCGTCTCACATCTGACGGGTGACGAGGTCCGCGACGCGCCGGGCGATGGCGTCGGCGTCGGGCAGGGGAGGGCGCGCGACGCACACCCCGATCACGCCGAAATCATGGCCGCGATGGCTGCGCACGGGAACCAGCAGGCTGTGCCGGCCGCCATCGGGCTCGGCGATGAAGCGGCCGGGAGGATGGGCGAGGGCGGTCGCGATCCGGGTTTCGCCGAAAAGCGGTGTCGCACCCGTCGCAAATCCAGGATCGGCGCCCGGATCGGCCCCCGGATCGGCGCCGCCGGCGCGGGCGAGACAGAACAGCCGCCCGCCATCACGGAGCGCCCAGAACGCGGCGCCGCCGGTTTCCGCCGCCAAGTCGCCGAGCAGCCGGGTCGTCGCCGCCATCGAGCTGCGCGGTGCCGCGAACAGCGTGAGCTTGGCCTCGTCCAGCACCGCGCTCGCCATGTCGGCGATGGTGGTGCCGTCGCTGATGACCAGGATGCGCGAACAAAGCCCGAGCAATTCCTCGAAATCGGAGGAGACGACGAGGATCGCGGTGCCGGCATCGGCGGCTTCGCGCAGCATTTCGTAGATCGCCGCGCGCGTGCCGATATCGACGCCCTTGGTCGGCTCGTCGAGGAGCAGCACCCTCGGCTCGAGCAGCAGCCAGCGCGCGAGGATGATCTTCTGCTGCATGCCGCCGGAGAAATCGAGCATGTTGGCATCGCGCAGGCGCTCGGCCGGAAGGTCGAGCCGCGCGAGCAGGGCCTTCATCCGCGCCTCGCGCGCGCGCGTGCCGAGGCCGAAGCCGCGATGGGCCGAGAGATGGCCGAGGAGGAGATTTTCGCGCACCGAGAAATCGGGAATGATGCTCTGGCCGCGCCGGTCCTCGGGGACGAAGGCGATGCCGGCCCTGATCGCCTGCGCCGGATGGCGCGCGGCGAAAGGGCGGCCATGGAGGTGGATGTCGCCGGCGGCTTTGGCGCGGAGGCCGAACAGGGTCTCCAGCGTTTCCGACCGCCCGGCGCCGACCAGCCCGCCCAGGCCGAGGATTTCGCCACGATGAAGCGTGAACGAGACATCGCGCACCATCGGCGGCGCGCTAAGACCGCGCACCGCGAGCACCGGCGCGGTCGCGCCGACGGCGGCGCGGGGCTGATGGATGCGCCCGAGTTCCTGGCCGACCATCAGCCGCACGATATCGGCCTGGCTCAGGCGCGCCGTCGGCAGCGCCCGGGCGACCGTCCGCCCCTCGCGCATCACCGTCACGCGGTCGGTGATCGCGAGCACTTCCTCGAGCCGGTGCGAGACGAACACCAGACCGCGCCCGCCGGCGCGGAGCCGCGCCATGACATCGAAGAGGCGCTCGACCTCGCCCGGGCTCAAGGAGGCGGTGGGCTCGTCGAAAATGATCAGCGCGGCCTCGACGGCGAGCGCCTTGGCGATTTCGACCAATTGCCGCTGCGCCGCCGAAAGCCGCCGGACCTCGACCGCGAGCGGCAGGGAGGCAGTCTGGCCGAGGGTTTCGAGGATCTCCTCCGCCCGCATCCGCCAGTTGCCGCGCGAAAGCCGTCCGGGGCGGGCGAGATCGGGGAGAAAGATGTTTTCGAGGACCGAGAGATCGGGGGCGAGGCTGGTCTCCTGCATCACCATGCCGATCCCGGCGGCGATCGCCTCGCGCGGGCCGCTCGGGTCGAAACTGGTGCCGCGCCACAGCAGCTCACCACGATCGCGCCGGACATGGCCGCTGATGACGCGCGAGAGGGTGGATTTGCCGGCGCCATTGGCGCCGAGCAGGCCATGCACCTCGCCGGCGGCCAATGCCAGATCGGCCCCGGCGAGGGCGCGCGTCGAGCCAAAGGTTTTCTCGATCCCGCTCGCCTGGAGCAGCGGCGGCGGGGCAAGAGCCGCCTCCCGCGCCGCCGCCACGCTCGCCATCAGGCCATTTCGCCGGCGAACAC
>JAKCCP010000064.1 GCA_021841985.1 Pseudomonadota bacterium
GATCGGGGCTTTGCTGTTCTTTACCGTCGAGACCGCGTTCGGCGCGAGCGGGGTGTGGTATCTCGTCGGCCTGGGTGCCGCGGCGCTGGGCTTTGCGCTGTTCGCGCCGCGCGGCGTCTGGGGCGCGTTCGCGGCACGGTTTTCGCCGCGGCTCCTGCCGCTCGGCTATCACGTCGTCACGCCACGGCACGGCGTGCCAGGCGGGAGGGAAGACACATGAAAACCGAGATCGGCATCATCGGCGCCGGACCGGCGGGGCTGTTTCTCGCTCATCTGCTTCGCCGCGCCGGCATCGAAGCGGTGATCCTGGAAAGCCGCAGCCGCGAGGAGGTGGAAGGGACGATCCGCGCCGGCGTGCTCGAGCAATGGGTGGTCGATCTCATGCGCGAACTCGGGCTTGCCGCGCGGCTCGACCAGAACGCCGATTTTCATACCGGGATCACCCTGCAATGGCATGGCGAGCGTCTCCATCTCGACATGCGCGAACTGACCGGGGGCAAGCAGGTGACGGTCTATCCCCAGCACGAGGTGCTGCGCGATCTGATCGCCGGCCTGCTCGCCGCGGGGGGCGAGATTCTGTTCGGGGTCGGCGATACCGCCTTGCACGAGATCGCGAGCGAGCGGCCTTTCATCACCTTCCGCCGCGACAAGACCGGCCCCGAGACGCGGCTCGACTGCGCCTATATCGTCGGTGCCGACGGCTATCACGGGCCCAGCCGGCAAGCGATCCCGGAGGCTCAGCGGCGGGAATTCCACAAAATCTATCCGTTCGGCTGGCTCGGCATCCTCGCCCGCGCGCCGCGCTCCTGGCATGAGCTGATCTACGCCAACCAGGCCGATGGCTTCGCGCTCCTCAGCACGCGCTCGCCGGAGGTGCAGCGGCTCTATCTCCAGTGCGATCCCGCCGACGACCTGGCACTTTGGCCGGATGCGCGGATCTGGGAGACATTGCAGGCGCGTCTCGCGGCACCCGGCTGGACCCTCACCGAGGGGCCGATTTTCCAGAAGGGGATCATTCCGCTCCGCAGTTTCGTGTGCGAGACGATGCAGTACGGCCGCCTGTTCCTCGCCGGCGACGCCGCCCATATCGTGCCGCCGACCGGGGCCAAGGGGCTCAACCTCGCGGTCGCCGATGTGCGGGTGCTGGCCGAGGCGCTGATCGCCCGCCACCAGCGGAACGACGCCGAAAAACTCGCCCGCTACAGCCAGACGGCGCTGAGAAGGGTGTGGAAGGGCGAGCGGTTTTCCTGGTACATGACGACGATGCTGCATCGCAATCCGGCGGAAACCGAATTCGAGCGCCGCATCCATTTCGCCGATCTCGATTTCGTGCGCACCTCGCGCGCCGCCGCCACCGCCCTGGCGGAAAATTACGTCGGTTTGCCGTTCGATAGCTGAGCGCAAGGTTTGGGGAGAAACGCCGATGCGCATCACCGCCGCCATCGCCGCAGCACCACACGCGCCGCTGACCCTCACCGAGGTCGAGATCGATGACCCGCGCGACGACGAAGTGCTGGTCCGCGTGCTCGCCTGCGGCGTCTGCCACACCGATATCGCCTGTCGCGACCAGGCTTTGCCGGTGCCGCTGCCTTCCGTGCTCGGCCATGAGGGGGCCGGCATCGTCGAGCGCGTCGGCGCCGCGGTGCGCGCGGTCGGGCCCGGCGATCGCGTGCTGCTGAGCTATGACAGTTGCGCGACGTGCCCGAGCTGCCGCGCGGCGCAGCCGTTTTATTGCCATCAGTTCGGCGCCTATAATTTTGCCGCCCGCCGCCCCGATGGGTCGAGCGCGCTCAGGGCCGAGCGGATCGCGGTCGGCGGGCGGTTTTTCGGCCAATCGGCGTTCGCGACCCATTGCCTCGCCCGCGAGCGCAATCTGGTCAGGGTCGCGGCTGATGCGCCGCTCGAAATCCTGGCGCCGCTCGGCTGCGGCATCCAGACCGGCGCCGGCACGGTGCTCAACGCCTTGCGTCCCGAGCCCGGTGCCGCGATCGCGATTTTCGGTGCAGGAACGGTCGGGCTCGCCGCCGTGCTCGGCGCGAAAATCGCTGGCTGCGAGCGCATCGTCGCGATCGAGCCCAACCCGGCGCGGCGGGAATTGGCGCGGGAATTCGGTGCAACCGATACACTCGATCCGCGAGCGATCGACGATATCCCCGCCGCCCTCCGCGATCTTCTGCGCTCCGCCGGCGCCGCCTACAGCATCGAATGCACCGGGATCCCGGCGGTCGCGACCGCCGCCGTCCATGCTCTCGCCCCGCGCGGCACCGCCGCCCTGGTCGGCGCGATGCCGCTGGGCGCGGAATATCGTTTCGATGCCGTCAAGGTGATGACGGAAGGGCTCACCGTGCGCGGCGTGATCGAGGGCGAGAGCCGGCCGGACGAATTCCTGCCGCGCCTGATCGCGCTCCATCGCGAGGGCCGTTTTCCCTTCGAGCGCATGATCCGGCATTATCCCTTCACCGAGATCAACGCGGCGCTGGCGGCGAGCGAGCGCGGCGAGGCGATCAAGGCGGTGTTGCTGATGGCATGATTTTTCGTGTGATCGCGATCGGGGCTTGCCTTGGTCCGGCGTTTGCGGAACCCTATCGGACAGGCCCCAAGCAAGAGGGGAGGGGAGGGGACGATTTTCGCCGCGATGCCGTCTGAGCCGTATCCGTCGTTTTTTCTCTCCCGCGATGCGGGCCTCGCGGCGCCGGCGCGGCCGGAGCCGGTGCTTGGCTGGCCGCCGCCGCGGGCGGGTGAAGAGCGCGAACGCTGGACGCATCCCCTCCTGATCAGGGCGCCGCTCGGCCGATGGGGCGGGGTTTCGACGGTATTGCACCTCCTCGCCCTGGCTGCGACGCTGCTTTGGGCCTCGCGGTTCATCCCGCCCGCGCCGATCGATGCCGGCGACGCGGTCGCCATGGTGTTCGCCCCGGCCGAGCGCCCGGCTCTGCCGCCGGCGGTGCCGACCGATCAGACCGCGGCGCCCTCGCCGCTCGCGCCGCCCGCCCCGGCCATCGCCGAAGCCTCTCAAGC
>JAKCCP010000097.1 GCA_021841985.1 Pseudomonadota bacterium
CCGGGGGCGCCGGTAGCGCTACATCGCCGTTCGGGGTTGCAACCGCGACGCGGCGCAACGCGGGATGCGCCTGTAACCCGGCGCAGTCATTGACGAAGCCGAACGCGATAGTGGCGGTGCGGAGCCGCGCCGCCGCCTCCGCGCGCGTGAGGGTTGCGAAAACGGCGGCGATATGGCCGTCCACCATCGCCCGCCCGCTCACCCGGATGGTGTTGGTCTCGAATCCCGATTGCCGCGGCAAATCCGGCTCGCGCAGGAAATCGCGGCAGAAATTGGCCCATTCGCGCTCGTTCTGGATGGCGATCAGAATCAGCGCCTGATCGCGCGTCGCGAACGCGCCATAAGGGCAGATCGAGGGATGGGCGAGGCCCAGGCGCGGCGGGGTCTGGCCGGTGCCCTCGTAAAACATCAGCGGCACGTTCATCCAATCCGCCATGCCGTCGAAAAGACTGACGGCGATACCTTTGCCCGCGCCCGTGAGGCCGCGCTCGATCAGCGCCTCCAGCACGGCGGCGTGGGCGGCCATGCCGCAGGCGATATCGCAGGCCGAAACCCCGACCCGCCCCGGCCCGGCGGGATGGCCGGTGATCATCGCAAGGCCCGATTCCGCCTGCACCAAGAGATCATAGGCCTTCATCGACGCATAATCGCCGCTTTCGCCGTAGCCGGAAATATCGACGGTGATCAGGCGCGGATGGCGGCGGCGTAGTTCGGCCGAGCCGAATCCCGCCCGCGCCGCCGCGCCCGGAGCGAGGTTCTGGATGAAGACATCGGCCCGCGCCAGGATACGATGCAGCAGCGCCGCGTCCTCCGGGTTCTTGAGATCGGCGACCAGGCTCTCCTTGCCGCGATTGAGCCAGACGAAATAGCTCGACTGCCCGTTCGCGACCGCGTCATAGCCGCGCGCGAAATCCCCCTCCGGGCGTTCGACCTTGATCACCCGCGCCCCGGCATCGGCAAGGCGCGAGGCACAATAGGGCGCGGCGACGGCTTGTTCGAGCGAGAGCACGAGCAGCCCGGTGAGCGGCTTTCCCATCAAAATAGCTCCGCCGCTCAATAGCTGCGGGGCAGGCCGAGCACGTGCTCGGCGAGGTAGGAGAGGATGAGGTTGGTCGAGATCGGCGCTACCTGATAGAGCCGTGATTCGCGGAATTTGCGCTCGATATCGTATTCCTCGGCGAAGCCGAAGCCGCCATGGGTCTGCACGCAGGTCTCCGCCGCCGCCCAGGCGGCATCGGCGGCGAGCAGTTTCGCCATGTTCGCCTCCTCGCCGCAGGGAAGCCCGGCCTCGAATTTCTCGCATCCCAGCCGCACCATCAACTCGGCCGCGCGCCATTGCGCATAGGCGCGCGCGATCGGGAACTGCACGCCCTGGTTCTGTCCGATCGGGCGGTCGAACACCCGCCGCTCGCTGGCATAGGCGACCGAGCGCGCGGTGAACCATTTGGCGTCGCCGATGCTCTCAGAGGCGATCAGCAGCCGCTCGGCATTCATGCCGTCGAGAATATAGCGGAACCCCTTGCCCTCCTCGCCGATCAGGCTGTCGGCGGGGATTGCCATGCTGTCGAAAAACACCTCGCAGGAATTGTGGTTCATCATCGTGCGGATCGGGCGGATGGTGAGGCCGCGGCCGAGCACTTCGCGCATATCGACGAGAAACACCGAAAGCCCGTCGGTCTTCTTGCGGCCCGCCTCGCGCTTTTCGGTCCGCGCCAGAAGCAGCATGAGGTCGGAATGCTCGGCGCGGCTGGTCCAGACCTTCTGGCCGTTGACGATATAGCGCTCGCCCTCGCGCCGGGCGGTGGTGCGGAGTGCCCCGGTATCGGTGCCGCTGGTCGGCTCGGTCACGCCAAAGGCCTGCAAACGGAGCCGCCCCGCCGCGATCTCGGGCAGATAGCGGCGCTTCTGCGCCTCGGTGCCGTGGCGGAGCACGGTGCCCATGGTGTACATCTGGGCGTGACAGGCGGCGCCATTGCCGCCCTCGGCATGGATGGTCTCGAGAATCGCCGAGGCCGCGCCGAGGCCGAGCCCGGCGCCGCCATATTCCTCCGGGATCAGCACCGAAAGATAGCCGGCCGCGGTCAGTGCCGCGACGAATTCGCTCGGATAGGCGCGCGCGGCGTCGAGCTTGCGCCAGTATTCGCCGGGGAAGCGGGCGCAGAGCTTTTTCACTTCTTCGCGGATTTCGGCGTGCGGCAAGGCGGCGTCGCTCGGCGTCATGATTTCCCCCGGTCTCGATGGCAATCAACAAAAAATGCAGCATCTATCACAAGAAAAACTTCTTTTTTGAAAAAAAGAACATCTCTTGTTTTTATGCCGCCAATGGCGAAGGCGCAAGCTTGCCGCGTTCCAGCAGCGGGGGCAAACTCGCCCGATTGGGGAGACGCCATGCCATGAACACGCCAGACTGGCCCGATCAGGTTTTCGCAGCCCTCAAGCGCGCCGAGGTGCGCCAGATCGCCTATGTACCGGATGCCGGCCATGCCCGCTTGATCACCCGCGCGCATGAAGACCCGTCGTTGCGCGCCGTCGTGCTGACGACGGAGGAGGAAGGCATCGCGCTCGCCACCGGCGCCTGGCTCGGCGGTGTTCGCGCCGCGCTTTTGATGCAATCCTCGGGGGTGGGCAACTGTATCAACATGCTCTCCTTGCCGGCGAATTGCCGGGCGCCGCTGCTGATGCTGGTGACGATGCGCGGCGAATGGGGGGAGTTCAATCCCTGGCAGGTGCCGATGGGCCAGGCGACGGCGCCGGTGCTGCGCGCCGCCGGCGTCATCGTCCACCGCGCGACCGAGGCCGGGGAGGTCGCGCCGATGGTCGCCGCGGCCGCGGCCCTCGCCTATGACAGCCGGGTCAGTGTCGCCGTTCTGCTCTCCCAGCGCCTGATCGGCGCCAAGCAATTCGTCACCAAAGGAGCCACGCCATGAGCGCCGAGCTGGACCGCCGCGAAGCCGTCGCCGCCCTGCTCGCCGGGCGCCGCGACCTCCTCGTCGCGACCGGTCTCGG
>JAKCCP010000145.1 GCA_021841985.1 Pseudomonadota bacterium
GCGACAAGGGGCTGCTCGATCTCGCCATCGGCAAGCGGCGCGAGGGCGAAACCGCCGGCACGCCGATCTGGACCGAAACCCTCGCCTGGGTCGGGGCCGAGGATTTCACGCCCCCCGACCCGCGCGCCCGGCCGCTGCCGCTCGCCATGCTCCCGGCCGGCTGCATGTTCCGCGATCGCGCCCTCACCTTGCTCGGCCAGAACAATCTCGCGCATGAGATCGTCTATACCTCGGCGAGCCTGCTCGGGGTCATCGCGGCGGCGCAAGCGGGGTTTGCGGTGACCGTGCTCGGCCGGTCCTCGCTGCCGCCGGGCTTGCGCGAAATCCCCGGACTGCCGCGGCTCGGCACCGCCGAGATGGCGATTTTCGGTGATAGCGAGGGACGGAGCGCGCTGGTCGCGCCGCTGGTCGGCTTCATTCGCGAGAGCCTGGCGGCGACGCTCGGGCTTCGCCCGGCGGCGTGAGGCCGCGCCGTTACGCCGCAACCGTTACGCCAGGGCCGCGGCGATATAGGGCGGCAGGGAAAAAGCCCCGGCGTGGATCTCCGGCGTCCAATAGCGCGTCGTCCCGAGAATGCCGGCGCGTTCGGCGCGGGCGCGGATTTCGCCCGGCGCGACCGCATCCAGTCCCGGCACCTTGGCGGCGAAGCCGAGGGTCATGAAGCCGCCGACATAGGTCGGCACCGCCGCGACATAGGCGCCGACATGGGGAAAGAAACGGGCGCGCCGGGCGCTGGTCTCGCGCAGCTCGTCGGCCTGCATGAAGGGCACGCCGCACTGGTTGACGATGAGGCCGCGAGGCGAGAGGATCCGCGCGGAATGAGCATAGAACGCGTCGGTGAACAAGACCTCGCCCACCCCGATCGGGTCGGTGGAATCGACGATGATGACATCGAAGGCGGCATCCGGCGCGCGTTTGACGTAATCGATGCCGTCGCCGACGATGATTTCGGCGCGCGGATCGTCCCAGGCATCACCGGCGATCGCGGGCATGAATTCGCGGGCCAGGCGGATCACCTCGCCATCGATCTCCACCATCACCGCGCGTCGCGTGCCGCGATGGGCGAGCACCCGGCGCAAGACGCCGCCATCGCCGGCGCCGATGATGAGCACCCGCGCCGCCGCGCCATGCGCGAGAAGCGGCACATGGGCGATCATTTCCTGATAGACGAATTCATCGGCCTCGGTGATCTGCACGACACCGTCGAGCAGCATGACCCGCCCATGCGCGGCGCTCTCGAAGATCATGATGTCCTGGAAAGCGCTTTGCACGCGGGCGAGTTCGCGCACCACCATGAAACGCTGCCCCCAGCTCGGGTACAGCGTTTCGTTCGCCCAGACCTCACCCGGCATCAGCGCACGAGGCCGCGCCGGCGCTCGTCGAGATCGACGCGGTCAGGCGTGAAGGCGGCGCGGAGCACGGCGATGGACTGGTAAGGATCGCAATCGCCGCACATGAAGATATCGACGGCGGCGAAATTCCGCTCCGGCCAAGTGTGGATGGAGATGTGGCTCTCGGCCAGCACGACCACGCCGGATACCCCGCCATTGGGCGAGAAATGATGGAAATGGCTGTGCAGGATAGTCGCCCCCGCAGCCAGGGCGGCCTCGCGCAGGGCGGCATCGATCGGCGCCGGATCGCCGAGATTGTCGGCCCCCCAGAGATCGACCAGCAAATGCATGCCGGCGAAACGCTGTCCGTCGCGCTCGACGAAATAATCCTTCGCCGCCGCGTCGGTTGGCTCCGCATCGGGGCCAGAAAAAGCCTGGTTGCTGCTCGGATTCTCCGAGACCATCCCCAGCGGGCTGAGTGCGTTCATCGCGTACCCCTGTCCTACCAGCAGACGGCCTGTTGGGCGATTGCCCCCTTGGGCCAGGAAGGGCGGGGCATAAGCGAAGCGGGCCCTCAGCGCAAGGCCAAAATTGCGCTCCCGCCGGCGCGGCTCAATTCGCCGGCAGACCCGCGCCGAGGGCCTGTAGCGCCACCGGAAGGGCGCGCGCGGCGGCGATTCCCTTGGTGATCTGCGGCAGATCGCTGACCCCCTGCACCGGCTTGCCGGTCAGCACACGGAACATCTGCGCAAGCGGCCCCTCGGCGAAGCGATCGCCGTAGGTATGCGCGAGTTCGGCGAGCTTCGCCTCGTCATTCGCCTCCGCCGCGGCGCTGGCGAGACGCAGAACGACCCGGCTGCCATTGTCCGAAAGCGGCCCATCCGCCGGCACCGCCATGGCGACGTAGGCGGCGAGAGCGGTTTCCGCCGCTGGCCAATCATGGGCCGCCTCCAGGAGGCTCGCGCGGGTTTCGCTGGCGTCGGCGCCGCTCTGGTCGGCGAGCAGCGACATCGCGAGCGACAGATTGCCGCGCCCCGCCGCGACCCGGGCGGCGAGAAGCGCCCGCTCGGCGAGCAGCGCCGGCGACAGCCCGTCGCCGTTCGAGGCATCGAGCGCCGCCTGCGCGCCGGCATAATCATGCTCATCGAGGCGGAGGGCCGCGAGCCGCGCGCCGAATTTGGCCCGCGCGCCGGCGCTGGTCGCGTGTTTGATGAGTTTCTCGAAGACCTGCGCCGCCTGGCCGGGCAGATCGAGCGCGGTCAATTGGTCGGCGAAATGCGCGACCAGCGATTCGCCGGCCGGTCCCTCGGGCAGGAGATCGCTATTTTCCTGCACCAGGGCGACGAGATCGAGCGGCGACAGCGTCGCCTCGCTATCGCTGTGCAGAAGATCGGCGAAAGCGTCGAGCAGGCGGGCATGGATAGTCGGCCGGTCGGCGGGAAACAGGGTTTCGCTCTCGCGCAGCAAGGCGAGTTCCTGGCGCCATTGCCCGGCCTGCTGGCGGAGCGCCGCAAGCCGCAGCCGCGCCGCCAATTCGCGCCCGTCGCCACGCCAGGCATAGAGCAGCCGGTCTTCGGCTTCGGCGGCCTGGGTCGGGGTCAGCGCGCCGCTGGCGAGCCGCATCTCCACCGCCCGCCGCGCCGCGCGGGCATGGACC
>JAKCCP010000230.1 GCA_021841985.1 Pseudomonadota bacterium
GGCGGCGGCGCGGAGATCGGCAACCCCCGGCAGATCCTCGAAATCGATCGCCAGCAACTCGGCCGCGTCCTTGGCCTGGGCTTTGGTCTCGGCGATCACCACGGCGATCGGATCGCCGACATGCCGCACTTTGCCGATGGCGAGCACCGGGTGCATCGGCTCGGCCATCGGGCTGCCGTCCTTGTTGTGGATCTGCCAGCCGCAGGGGATGCCGCCGAGGCCGTCGGCGGCGATATCGGCGCCGGTGTAGACGGCGACCACCCCCGGCGCCGCCATCGCCGCCGCGGTATCGATGCCGCGGAGGCGCGCGTGCGGCCGATCGGAGCGGCGGATAGCGGCGTAAAGCTGACCCGGACGGTTCATGTCATCGACGTAATGGCCGCGCCCGGCGAGGAACCGCCCATCCTCACGACGCTTGACCGATGCGCCGATGCCCTCGAATGCCATCAAACCCTCCCTTGCGGTCAGTGCCGCGGATGATTGCCGTTCTTGTCGCGGCCGATTGCGTGGAGTCCTTCTCGCCGGCGCCGCTTCAGGCGGCCTGCTTCTGGTGCATCAAGGGGAACGCCGCGGCGATCGCCTTGACGATGTTGTGGTAGCCGGTGCAGCGGCAGAGATTGCCTTCGAGTTCCTCGCGGATTTGCGCCTCGCTCAGCCCCTCGGGGTGTTTTCGCACGATATCGATCGCGCTCATCACCATCCCCGGCGTGCAGAAGCCGCATTGCAGGGCGTGGTGCTCGCGGAACATCGCCTGCATCGGGTGCAGCGTGCCGTCCGCCGCCGCCAGCCCCTCGATGGTGGTGATTTCCGCGCCCTCGGCCTGCACCGCCAGCATGGTGCAGGATTTCACCGAATCCCCGTTCACATGCACGACGCAGGCGCCGCACTGGCTGGTGTCACAGCCGATATGGGTGCCGGTGAGGCCGAGTTTTTCGCGCAAAAGTTCGACCAGCAGCGTGCGCCCCTCGACCTCGGCCGAGACCGCCTTGCCGTTCACCGTCAGCGAAATTTTCGCCATCCTGTTTCCCCTTCGCGCCCAATGGCACCCGCTGGTGGCGCCTTGGCCGGGAGTGTGCCGGCGAGGCCTTGCAGGGTCAAGGGGAAGCGCGGCGGGGAACGGCGATTAACGCGTTGGCGGGTTTCGTTATTTTTATCCATTCATAACGCTCAAGCGCGCAGCTCGGCGACACGCCCGCCGGTGATGCGAAGAAGAGCTTCCGCGCTGGTGCGAAATAGGTAATCCGGCGCCCCCGCCGCGGCAAAAAGCGGATCGAGCGCCAGGAGATCGGCATCGATCACCGTCTCGGGTGGCGTCAGATGGCCGAGCGGCGCGACCCCGCCGATCGCGAACCCGGTGGCCGCGCGCACGAAGGCGGCATCGGCGCGGCCGAGCGCGGCGGCCGGGAACAAGGCGGCGAGGCGCGCCGGATCGACCCGGTTGGCGCCCGAGACGAGCACCAGCAGCGGCGCGTCGCCGAGGCGGAAGATCAGCGATTTGACGATCCGCGCAACCTCGCAGCCCAACGCCGCCGCCGCGTCCGCGGCGGTGCGGGCGCCCGCCGGGGCCGGGATGATGGTATCGGGATGGCCGGCGGCGAGCAGCGCGGCCCGCACCCGCGCGACCGACCCCGCCGTTTTTTCCGCCTTTTCCGCCATTCCCCCGCTCCCCATTGCTATATCCGGGGCATCGGCCGATATGCCGCGCCATGCTCGCGCTTTATATCCACTGGCCGTTCTGCCGCGCCAAGTGCCCCTATTGCGATTTCAACAGCCATGTGCGCGACCGGATCGAGAGCGGGCGCTTCATCGCCGCCCTCCGCGCCGAACTCGCCTGCGAGGGCGCGCGCATCGGCCGCAGGCGGCTGGCCTCGATCTTCTTCGGCGGCGGCACGCCGAGCCTCATGGACCCCGACGGCGTCGCCGCGCTGATCGCCGACGCGACCCGGATTTTTGCCCCGGCGGAAGATCTCGAAATCACCCTGGAGGCCAACCCGACCAGCGTGGAGGCGGAGAAACTGGCCGCGTTTCGCGAAGCCGGCGTCAACCGCCTCTCGCTCGGCGTGCAAAGCCTCGATCCCGCCGCCCTCGCCTGGCTCGGGCGCCGCCATAGCGCCGCCGAGGCGATCGCGGCGCTCGAACTCGGCCGGCGGATTTTCCCCCGCCTCTCCTTCGATCTCATCTATGCCCGACCAGGCCAAAGCGTCGCCGTCTGGCGCGACGAACTCCGGCAGGCGCTGGCGCTGGCCGCCGATCACCTCTCGCTCTATCAGCTCACCATCGAGCCCGGCACCGCGTTCGAGACCGCCCATGCCCGCGGCGACATCACCCTGCCCGCGCCCGAGCACGCCGCGGCACTCTATGAGGCGACCGCCGAGGAAGCGGCGCGGGTCGGTCTTTTGCCCTACGAGGTCTCGAACTACGCCAAGCCCGGCGCCGAAAGCCGCCACAACCTCGTCTATTGGCGCTATGGCGATTACGCCGGCATCGGTCCCGGCGCGCATGGCCGGCAGATCGGAACCGGGATGCGGCTGGCGACGCGGCGCCATCGCGTTCCGGAAATCTGGGCCGGGCACGTCGAACGGAATGGCCATGGCAGCGTCGAGGAGACGCCCCTCACCGCCGCTGAACAGGCCCGCGAAATGCTGCTGATGGGATTGCGGCTCGAGGAAGGCCTCGATCCCGCGCGATTTCAGCGCGTAACCGGCCTCGCCCTCGCCGACGCGATCGATGGCGAGACGCTGCGTCAGGCGCTGGAAGAGGGCTATCTCGCCTGGAGCGCAACCGGGCGGCTCCGCGCCTTGCCCGCCGGGCGGCTCCGCCTCGACGCCTTGCTCGCGGCCTTGGTCAGGTAAGGGAAAGGTAAGGGAAAGCAAGAAAGGCCAGGGGCGCGGCCCCTGGACCCCGCTGGGGGCAGTGCCCCCAGACCCACAACTCGTTTGTCAGTTGCCGAGCGCCTTGACCAGGGCGTCAGCCTTGTCGTTCTTCAC
>JAKCCP010000351.1 GCA_021841985.1 Pseudomonadota bacterium
ATCTTGTACTTGCCCAAGCAGATCCGCGCCGATTGCGAGGAAATCCGCCTCGACTATCCGCTGACCACCGAAGTCCCGGCGAGCGATCCGCGCTACCGGCGCGAGATCGCGGCGTTTTATGAGGCGGCGGCTTCGCGGCTCGCGGGGCCGCTTGCCGCGGGCAGCGACGTTGCCCTTCTCTGCGAGGGCGATCCGATTTTCTATGGCTCCGGCCTTCATCTTCTCGAACGTCTCGACGCCGACTTCGCAACCGAGATCATCCCCGGCGTTTCCGGCATGAGCGGCTGCTGGGCGCGGGCGCGGCTGCCGCTGTTGCGCGGCGGCGAGGCTCTCGCGGTGCTGCCGGCGACCCTGGACGCGGCGACGCTGGCGGTGAAACTCGCCGCCGCCGATGGCGCCGTGATCCTGAAACTCGGCCGTAATCTCGGCAAGGTTCGCGCGGTTCTGGAGGCGTGCGGCCGGCTCGATGATGCCGTCTATGTGGAACGGGGCACGATGGCGGACGAGTGCGTCATGCCGCTCGCGGCGCGCGATCCGGCCATGCCGGCGCCGTATTTTTCGCTGCTCATCATCGCCGCGCGGGCAGGCGGGCGGTGAGCGGGCGGCTGTTCGTCATCGGGCTCGGGCCGGCCGGTGACGCGATGATGACGCCCGAGGCGAAGCACGCGCTGGCGCAGGCGAGCGAACTGCTCGGCTATGCCCCTTATCTCGCGCGGATTCCGGAAAACCCCGGCCAGAACCGGCATCCTTCCGATAACCGGGTCGAGCGCGGGCGCGCCGAGCAGGCGCTCGCGCTGGCGGCGGCGGGCCGGGATGTGGCCTTGGTTTCGGGCGGTGATGCCGGCGTGTTCGGCATGGCGGCGACGGTGTTCGAGGCGATCGAGGCCGGTGATCGGGCGTTGCGCGGGCTCGATGTCACCGTCATCCCCGGGATCACCGCCATGCTGGCCGCGAGCGCGCGGCTGGGGGCGCCGCTCGGGCATGATTTCTGCGCGATCTCGCTCTCCGATAACCTCAAGCCCTGGGCGCTGGTCGAAAAACGCTTGCGGGCGGCGGCGGAAGCGGATTTCGTCATCGCGCTCTATAACCCGCTCTCGCGCGCGCGGCCGTGGCAGCTCGGCGCCGCCTTCGCCATCCTCGGCGCTACTCTCCCGCCGACCACGCCGGTGGCCTTTGCGCGCGCGATCGGCCGCGCGGACGAGACGGTCGCGCTGTTTTCGCTCGCGAGCGCCGATCCCGGGCTTGCCGACATGGCGACCCTGGTATTGATCGGCGCGCGGGCGAGCCGGCTGATCACCCGCCCGGAGGGGCGGCCATGGTTTTACACCCCGCGCTCGGCGTCATGAACGCGCGCGAGCCAGGAAAGCGCCCCGGCGATGTCGGTGGCGATGTGATCGGCGGCGGGCGCCTCCGGGCGCGCCACCATCACCACCGGGATCGCGAGCGCTTTCGCCGCATCGAGCTTGTCGCGCATCGCGCCGCCGGAATTCTTGCTGACCAGAATCTCGATTTTCCGGGCGGTGAGCAGGGCGCGTTCGCTCTCTTGCGAAAATGGCCCGCGCGCCGCGATGATTTCGCAAACCGGCGGCAGCCATGCGGGATCGGGCGGATCGACGCTGCGGATCAGGTAGTGGTGCCAGGGGGCTTCGCGGAAGGGCAGGAGATCCTGGCGGCCGATGGTGAGAAAGACGCGGCGCGGGGCCTCGCCGAGGGCGCGCGCGGCGGCGGCGAGGTCGGGGACGATGGTCCAGCGTTCGCCGGGTTTGGCGACCCAGGGCGGGCGGGTGAGCGTGAGCAGCGGAACGCCGGTGCTGGCCGCCGCCGATTGCGCGTTGGCCGAGATCTGCCGCGCGTAAGGGTGGGTCGCATCGATCAGGGCGGCCATGCCGTGATCGGCGAGGAAGGCGGCCAGACCGGAAGCGCCGCCGAAGCCGCCGCTCTGCCACGGGATCGGCGGCGGCCGCGGATTTCGGGTGCGGCCGGCGAGCGAGAGCATCGGCGCGAAGCGGGGATCAGGGGCCAGGGCGCGCGCCAGGGCCATCGCTTCGCCGGTTCCGCCGAGAATGAGAAGCTTCATGGCGTCGGGCATCGGCGTTTCCGGCTTTCGGGGGCAGTGTGAGTGGCGACCAGGCATGGCTCGCGATTCTCGGCATCGGCGAGGACGGTGTCGAGGGGCTTTCATCGCCGGCCCGCGCCCGGCTCGGCGCGGCGGCGGCGGTGTTCGGCGGCGCCCGGCATCTCGCGCTGGCGGCGCCGCTGATCCGGGGCGAGGCGATCGCCTGGCCCGAGCGTCTGAAAACCGCGATCCCGGCGATTCTCGCCCGGCGTGGCGAGCCCATCGCCGTGCTGGTCTCGGGCGATCCGTTTTATTTTGGCCTCGGCAGCCTGCTCGCCGAGCAGGTGCCGATGGCGGAAATGCAAATCATTCCGGCGCCATCGGCGTTTTCGCTCGCCTGTGCCCGGCTCGGCTGGTCGCGCCAGCGGGTGACGACGCTCTCCTTCTGCGGCCGCCCGCTCGCCGCCCTCATCCCGCAATTGCAGCCCAGAACCCGCGCCCTGGCGCTGTCGGCGGACGCGACGACGCCGGGGAAGGTCGCCGCTCTGCTCTCCGCGCGCGGCTTCGGGCCAAGCCGGGTGCATGTCCTCGAAGCGCTCGGCGGGCCGCGCGAGCGGGTGCGCGAGACCACGGCGGAGGCCTTCGCGCTCGATGATGTCGGCCCGCTCAATCTCGTCGCGCTCGAATTCGAAGCGAGGCCGGGCGCCGTGGTCATTCCCCGCGCCGCCGGGCTCGCCGATGATCTCTTCGCGCATGACGGGCAGATCAGCAAACGCGAGGCGCGCGCGCTGGCACTGTCGGCGCTGGCGCCGCGGCGCGGCGAGGTGCTGTGGGATATCGGCGCCGGCGCCGGCTCGGTCGCGATCGAATGGCTGCTCGCCGATCCCGCCAACGCGGCGATCGCGATCGAGGCCGACCCGGCGC
>JAKCCP010000398.1 GCA_021841985.1 Pseudomonadota bacterium
CTGTTGTGGACCCCCCCGAAACCCAGGCCGCCACTTAGGCACACGCCCGGAATCTGCCTCCCAACTTCATCGATAAATAGCCGATGTTTGCTCACGTGTGCCTCATGACCGCGAACCCAGGTCGGACCACAACCGGTTTATGGATGTCTGGCGCGCCGACGCTTATTGGCTGGCCGCGCGCGGCATCTGATCTCCTGGACGGTCTCGAGTTGAGGAAGCACGCGGCCCGGAATCCCGTGCGTTTATCCTCCGCCCGCTGTAGGATCGTCTCCTTCACGCGCGGCGTGGGGCGGGATAGCAAGGAGACGACGATGGCAAATCCGAAAAAACCTGGCGAGGCGGGACGCACGGGCGAGCGGGCGACGGCCACCCCGTTCGGCCAGATGAAGCTCCCCGAGATGCCCGATGTCGAGGGTCTGCTCGGCGCCTATCGCCGCAATATCGAGGTGTTCACGGCGGCCAACCGGGTCGCCATGGAGGGCGCGCAGGCGGTGGCGCGGCGCCACATGGAGATCATGCAACAGGCCATGGCGGAGATGAGCGAGGCGATGACGGTCTTGAGCACCGCCGGGGCGCCGCAGGATCGCGCCGCGAAGCAGGCCGAATTGCTCCGCCGCGCCTATGAGCGGGCAGTGAACAATGCCCGCGAATTGAGCGAAATGATCCAGCGCTCCAACGGCGAGGCGGTCGAGATTCTCAACCGCCGGTTCATGGAGGCCATGGACGAGGTGCGCACCGCCATGGAACGCCGCGCGCCCGAGGGCTGAACGCCGGATCCCGGACGGAGAGCAGCGGGATCGTCCCGCTTCGGCCGCGACCCTCGTTTCTCAGGGCGCGGCTTGACGGGATGATGTCAAACCTGTAAATGCGACTTATTCGCAATTGCAGGAACCAGACATGCGCGGCCTCACGCCCAGCCTGCCCCGTCTCGCGTCGCGCGCCCCTGTCTTCGGCCGCGCCATGGCTTTCGCCTGCGCCCTCGCCGGGCTGCTCGGGATCGCCAGCGCCGTGGCGCAAACTCTCCCGGATGCCACACCGGCGCCGGATGCGGGGCAGGGGGCGGAGCCGGATTTTTTCACCGGCCTGCTAGCGCCCTCGCGCACCTATCTTCTGAACGATATGGGCGGGCTGCGCACTTCGCTTGGCGATGTTGGCATCTCGCTCGGCCTTCAGGAGACCAGCGAGGTGCTCGGCAATGTCACCGGCGGCGTCCACACCGGCGCCGATTACGACGGCATGACGGAGATGAGCGTTGGGCTCGACACCCAGAAAGCCTTCGGCTGGGAGGGCGGCATTTTCAACATGAGCGCCCTGCAAATCCACGGACGCAACCTCAGCACCGACAATCTCGACAATCTACAGCAGGTGAGCGGCATCGAGGCCGACCGTTCGACCCGGCTCTGGGAAATGTGGTTCCAGCAATCCTTTTATGAGGGGGTGGCGGATATCAAGATCGGCCAGCAGAGTATCGATCAGGAATTCATGGTCAGCCAGTATTCCTCGACGGTGTTCATGAACATGATGATGGGCTGGCCGATGCTGCCCTCGGCCGATATGTATGCCGGCGGGCCGGCCTATCCGCTTTCGTCGCTGGGCGTGCGCCTGCGCGCCCAGCCGACGCGCGCGATCACCGTGCTCGCTGGCGTGTTCGACGACAACCCACCGGGCGGGTCGTTCTATAACGACAGCCAGGTGCGCGGCGCGGAGGCCTGGGGCGGCGCCTTCAACCTCAATACCGGCGCGCTGTGGATCGCCGAATTGCAATACGCACTCAACCAACCCGCCCTCGGCGACATGGCCTATGGCGATCGCTCACCTGGTCTGCCCGGCACCTACAAGATCGGCTTCTGGTATGATTCGGGCTTCTTCCCCGACCAGCAGTTCAACACCCAAGGCGTACCGCTGGTGGGGCCGGGGAATACCGGCAATCCGCTGATGCATCGAGGGAATTACAGCGCCTATGCGCTCGCCGATCAGATGGTCTGGCGGCCGAACGGGGAAAGCCCGCGCTCGGTCGATCTGTTCGCCCGCGTCATGGCCGCGCCCCCCGATCGCAACCAGATTTCGGAAAGCGCCGATGGCGGCGTGGCCGTGAAAGATCCGCTGCCGGGGCGCGATAGCGACAGTTTCGGCCTGGGCTTCGGCGTTGCCCATGTGAGCAGCGCCCTGGCCGATCTCGACCAGGATATCGCGCTTATCACAAACCACGCCTATCCCGTGCAGAGCACCGAGACCTTCATCGAACTCACCTATCAATATCAGGTCGCGCCGTGGTGGCTGGTACAGCCCGACTTCCAGTACATCTTCAACCCCGGCGGCGGTATTCCCAACCCGCTCAACCCCAACCGCATCATCGGCAACGAGACGGTGTTCGGGTTGCGTACCGTCGTCACCTTCTGAGGAGAAACTTCCCGATGCGCCCAGCATATTTCCGCCGGCCCGATCCCTTTCGTGGCGCACGCGCCGCGCTGTTCGCCGGCCTGCTCGCCGCGCTGCCTGGCATCGCCATAGCCGGCGATGGCTATCTCGACGGCATCCATCACCACACGACGCTCGCCTCGACCGTGCCGGATAATGGCGATCAGAACCCCTACGCCATCGCCATCGCCCCGGTCTCGGCCGGAAAAATTCAAAAAGATGATGTCCTGGTCGATAATTTCAACGACAAGAACAATCTCCAGGGATTAGGCACGACGATCGTCGATTACAATCCGACGAGCAAGAAGCTTTCCCTGTTTGCTGCACTTCCGCGCCATCTCGATGCCTGTCCCGGCGGCGTCGGGCTCACCACCGCGATGACCATGCTGCAATCGGGTTTTGTCATCGTAGGCAGCCTGCCGAGCAATGACGGAACGACTGTGACCAAGGGGCAGGGCTGCCTGATCGTGCTCGATGCGCAAGGCAAACTCGCGGGCGTCATCACCAGCCCCCATATCAATGGCCCATGGGGCAACATGGCAGTGATAGACAACGGCACG
>JAKCCP010000043.1 GCA_021841985.1 Pseudomonadota bacterium
TCGCCGCCGGGGTCGATCACCGCGCCGCGGCGGCTTTCGGGGTCGTGCAGGATGGCGCAATTCTGCTGAAAGGCGGTGACCGGCACCAGCGTGACCGAGAGTGTCATCGGACGTTCCCCATGGGCGGCCCTAGTGTCCTGCCCCTGAAAGGTGTTGGCAGTTCAGGGACACTCGTCAGGCGCCGGCATTGACGGCGGCCGCGGCCGCTTCGGCCTGCCAATGTTCGCCCTCACGCCGCGCTCGCCCCTCGCCCTCGAGCTTGAGGAGATGGGCGAGGACGTTGCGCTCGGCGGCGCGGCGCAGCATGGGATCGAGCTTGGAATAGAGCGCCGCCATCAGCTCGCTTGTATTCGCCGGGCCCTTCTCGAGCGCCTCGGCGATGGCGTTTTCGCGCGCGATGCGATGGGCGAGAAGATCGCGGACGTAAGAATGCGGCGCCGGCAGGGCGGGGCCATGGCCCGGGAGATAGACCCGGTCGGCACGGGTGAGCAGGCGCCGGAGGCTGGCGAAATACGCCGCCATATCGCCCCCGGGCGGGCTCACGACGCTGGTTGACCACCCCATCACGTGATCGGCACTGAACAGAACGCCATCCCGCCAGGCGAAACAGAGATGATCGGCGGCATGGCCGGGGGTGTAGACGGCGGTGAAGCCGGCCACCGCGTCGCCGTCGTCGAGCGGGATATCGGGCGAGAAATCGGGATGCGGGCTGGTTTTGTAGGCGGCGACCGGGGCTCCGGTCGCGGCCCTGAGCGCCGCCGTCGCGCCGACATGGTCGATATGGGTGTGGCTGAGCAGGATCATCGCCAGATGGCCGCCATCGCTCGCCGCCCGGATCGCCGCCAGCAGTGCCGCGACATGGGCGGCGTCATCGGGGCCGGGGTCGAGCAGCACCAGGCCATCCGGGGTCTCGATCAGGTAGGTATTGGTGCCATGATAGGTCATCGGCCCGGGATTGGCGGCGACGACGCGGCGGATGCCGGGCAGCACCGGTGCGGCGATGCCGCGCCGCGGCTCGGGTTCGGTCAAAAACGCCATGATGTCTCCTCAGCCAACCACTCTACACATAATCGCCTCTATTGCCATGTGCCAGGGTCATGCCAATTCCGCCTCCGCCCGCATGCAGCACGCCCCGTCCGGGTCGCGGGATTCGAGGCGATACCGCGCGCCATCCGGCCAGCCGACGAGGGTCAGGGGGCGGTCGTGAAACGCCGGGCGCTGGCCGCGGAAACTGATTTTGGCGAGTTTCGCCCGCGCCGGGGCGTGGCGGCGGAGAAGATCGGCGAGCAGCGTCGCCTGCAGCGGCCCATGCACGATCAGGCCGGGATACCCCTCCACCTTGGTCACGTAATCGAGATCATAATGGATGCGATGGCCGTTGCCGGTCAGCGCCGAATAGCGGAACAGCATCACCGCGTCGGGCGTCACGGTGCGGCTGAAGGCGCCGGCCGGCGGCGGCGGCTCGGCGTTTGCCGCGCGTACCGCCGCGCCGTCCGCGCCGCGATAGACGATATCCTGCTCCTCCTCGATCGCCGGGCCGTCGGCACCGGCGATGACGTGGCGGACGGTGACGAAGACCAGCCGCCCGGAGCCGCCGCTGGTCTCGCGAATGGCGAGGATGGTGCTGGTGCGCCGGATCGCCGTTCCGGCGGCGAGCGGGGCGCGGAAAACCAGCCGCCCGCCGGCCCACATCCGCCGCGTCAGCTCATGGATCGGGGGCAGGAAGCCGCCGCGCCGCGGATGCCCGTCCGGTCCCAGCGCCGAGGCCGGAACCCAGGTCTGAAACAGCATCCAATGCCAGAGCGGCGGCAGGAAACCATCCGGCGCCACACTCTCCGGCGCGAGATCGAGGGTCGCGGCGAGCCCGGCGATGGCCGCCGCCGAGACCTGGTCCTGGTGTTCCTCGCCGCGACCGATGTACTCGTCATAAGCCATGCTGACCGTCCTTTCCGTCTGCTCTCCCGTGGCCCGATCGCCCTTGGGCCGCGTCAGGCGTCGTCGTCCCGGAGGCGGTAGCCGATACCGGGCTCGTTGACCAGAAGCCGATCCGCGCCGGCGCCGAGTTTGCGCCGCAACTGCCAGACCGAGACCCGGAGATAGGCGATATCCTCGGCATGCGCCGGGCCCCAGAGGGTGGTGAGCATCTGGCGATGCGTCAGAACCCGGCCATGATGGCGGGCGAGGAGCGCGAGGAGGGCGAATTCCCGCCGTGTGAGAGCGATCGGCACGCCGTCGCGCCGGGCCTCGTGGCGGGCGAGGTCGATTTCGATGCCGCCGGCGCGGATGATTTCCGCCGGATCGGGCGTCACCGCGACCCGCCGCAACGCCGCCCGGGCGCGGGCCAGCAATTCGCCGAGCGCGAAGGGTTTTTCGACATAATCGTCGGCGCCGTTGTCGAGCGCCGCGATCTTTTCGGCCTCGCGCTCGCGCGCCGAAAGCACGATCACCGGCACCGCGCTGAAGCCGCGGAGGCGCCGCAACACCTCCTGCCCGTCGAGATCAGGGAGCCCGAGATCGAGCAGCACGAGATCGGGCGCTTGTGCTGCGATCAGCCGCAACCCCTCGGCCGCGGTCTCCGCCCGGGTCACGGCGAAGCCCGCCGCTTCCAGTGCCGGGCGCAGGAAGCGGTGGATTTGCGGCTCGTCGTCGATCACCAGGATGCGTGCCGCCCCGCTCATGTCGCCCCCGCTCATGGCGGCGCCGGGAGATGGAGGGTGATGACGGTGCCGGGGAAGCCGAGCGGCGGCGCATCGGGGCGCGGGCTCGCCGCTTCGATCCGCCCGCCCATCGCGACGGTGAAGCCGCGCGCGATGGCAAGGCCGAAGATGGTGCCCGGCGCCACCCGGTCGCCGCGCCCGGCGCGATAGAAGCTGTCGAAGACATGCGGCAAATCCTCGGGCGCGATGCCGATCCCTTCATCGCTGACGCTGATCGCGATCTCCGCCCCCTCGCGCCG
>JAKCCP010000032.1 GCA_021841985.1 Pseudomonadota bacterium
GTCCAGCAGACGAAAGTTTTTTGGTTCTTTTTTACAAAAAAGAACAATCTGTCTTTTTCTGCCTCGCCCTGTCCTTGCCTTGCCGGGAAACCCGCCTTTGGCTATGCCGGTCTCGGGCGGGTGGGCCGTCCTTTTGCGCGAGGAGCGGGCGATGGGCTACAAGGTTGCGGTGGTCGGGGCAACGGGCGCGGTCGGGCGGGAGCTGCTCAAGACCCTGGCCGAGCGCAAATTCCCCGTCTCTGACATTGCAGCACTCGCCTCCGGCCGCTCGGCGGGAAGCGAAGTGTCGTTCGGCGACCGCGCGCTCCGCGTCCAAAGCCTGGAGAAATTCGATTTTTCCGGCTGGGAGATCGGGCTGTTCAGCCCCGGCGCGTCGGTTTCCGCCGAGCACGCGCCGCGCGCCGCCGCCGCCGGCTGCGTCGTCATCGACAATACCAGCCAGTTCCGCATGGAGCCGGACGTGCCGCTGGTGGTGCCGGAGGTCAACCCGCACCATCTCAAGAATTTCCGCAAGCGCAACATCATCGCCAACCCCAATTGCAGCACCATCCAGATGGTGGTGGCGCTGAAGCCGCTGCATGAGCGGTTTCGCGTCCGCCGGGTGGTGGTTTCGACCTATCAATCGGTCTCCGGCGCCGGGAAGGAGGCGATGGACGAGTTATATGCCCATACCCGCGCCGTCTTCGTCGCCGATCCGAGCAAGCCGGAGCACTTCACCAAGGAAATCGCCTTCAACTGCATCCCCCAGATCGATCGCTTCATGGAGGACGGGTCGACCAAGGAGGAGTGGAAGATGGCGGTCGAGACCCGCAAGATCCTCGACCCCGACATTCAGGTTTTCGCGACCTGCGTGCGTGTCCCGGTGTTCATCGGCCATGGCGAGGCGGTCAACATCGAATGCGAGAACCCGGTCAGCGTGAACGAGGCGCGGGCCGTGCTCGCGCGCGCGCCGGGGGTCGAGCTTTACGACAAGCGCGAGGATGGCGGTTATATCACGCCGCTCGAATGCCAGGGTGAGGACGCGGTTTACGTCAGCCGCCTGCGCCGCGACCCGACGCGGCCGAATTGTCTCGGCTTCTGGTGTGTCTCGGACAATCTCCGCAAGGGGGCGGCGCTGAACGCGGTGCAGATCGCCGAGACCCTGATCGCCGAGGGGCTGCTGGTGAAATAGCGGGTGGGCCGGGGCAAAGCCATCCCTTGATACTATACCCATGATGGGTATACACTCCGTGAAGACGTAAAGCCGGCCACGGCGGCCGGCGCGCGATCGGCGGAGGGTGCGATGGCGGAATGTTGTGGCGCGGGACATGGGGCGGGACATGGCTCCGCCAAGGCGACGGCGCGGGAGATCGACCCGGTTTGCGGCATGACGGTCGATCCGGCGACGGCGAAGCATCATTTCGACCATGACGGTCGGCGCCACTATTTTTGCTCTTCCGGCTGCCGGACGAAATTCGCCGCCGATCCGCACCGGTTTCTCGCGCCCAAGACGGCGGCGGCGGCCGATCCTGCCCCCCCGGGGACGATTTATACCTGTCCGATGCACCCCGAGGTGCGAAAGGATCACCCCGGCGCCTGCCCGCTCTGCGGCATGGCGCTGGAGCCCCTGGCGCCGAGCCTGGCGCCGGGGGAAAACGCCGAACTTGTCGAGATGCGGCGGCGGTTCGGGGGCGCGCTCGCGCTCACCGTGCCGATCATCCTGCTCGCGATGGGCGGCGATTTGCCGGGCATTGGCCCGGCGCTGGCCCGGATCCTCTCGTCCGCGGCGTCGAACTGGCTCCAACTCGTGCTCGCGACCCCGATCGTCTTCTGGGCCGGGTCGTTCGTGTTCGTGCGCGGCTGGCATTCGCTGGTCAACCGCAGCCTCAACATGTTTTCGCTGATCGCGCTCGGCACCGGCACCGCCTATCTCTACAGCCTCGCAGCAACCCTCGCCCCCGGCCTGTTCCCGGCCGGGTTTCGCGCGGGCGATGGCGCGGTCGCGACCTATTTCGAAGCCGCGGCGGCGATCACCGTTCTCGTCATCCTCGGGCAGATGCTCGAACTCGGCGCCCGCGAACAGACCGGCGGCGCCATTCGCGCGCTGCTCAAGCTGGCGCCGAAGACCGCGCGGCGCCTGCGCGAGGGTGGCGCCGACGAGGAAATCCCGCTCGATCGCATCGCGCCCGGCGACCGGCTGCGCATTCGCCCTGGCGAGGCCGTTCCCACCGATGGCGTGGTGCTGGAGGGGCAAAGCCACGTCGATGAGGCGATGGTGACCGGCGAGGCGATGCCGGTTGCGAAAGGCGCCGGCGCGGCGCTGATCGGCGGCACCGTGAACGGCACCGGCGCGCTGGTGATGCGGGCCGAGCGGGTGGGCGCCGAGACCGTGCTCGCGCGCATCGTCGCCATGGTCGCCGAGGCGCAGCGTTCGCGCGCCCCGATCCAGCGCCTCGCCGATCGCGTCGCCGGCTGGTTCGTCCCGGCGGTGATCGCCGTCGCCCTGCTTTCGTTCATCCTCTGGGCGATCTGGGGGCCGGCGCCGGCGCTCGCTTATGGGCTGCTCGCTTCGGTCTCGGTGCTGATCATCGCCTGCCCCTGCGCGCTCGGGTTGGCGACGCCGATGTCGATCCAGGTCGGGGTGGGCAAGGGGGCGACCCTTGGGGTTCTGATCAGATCCGCCGAGGCCTTGGAGCGGATGGAACGTGTCGATACCCTGGTCATCGACAAGACCGGGACAATCACCGAGGGCAAGCCGAGGCTGGTCGAGATCGTGCCGGCGGCCGGCTTTTCCGAGGCGGACATCCTTCATCTCGCGGCGAGTTTGGAACGGGCGAGCGAGCATCCGCTGGCCGGGGCGATTCTCGCCGCTGCCACCGAGCGGGGGCTCACGCTCGATGAGCCGGCCGAAGTCACCGCCCCCACCGGCAAAGGGGTGCGCGGGCGCATCGGCGCGCGCCGCGTGGTCCTCGGCA